>JBAPMC010000174.1:0-8364 GCA_049278415.1 Solirubrobacteraceae bacterium | reverse complement strand
CCCTTTTTCCCCCGAGATCGAGTCTCCTGCACCGCGTTTCAGCAAGCCTAACTGTGATATGCACGCCTGCAGTGTGTCAACCGGCTCGGATGACCGATCCGGGCGGTGGCGTGCCGCCGATGGCTGCTTCACCACAGTCGCGCTTGCAACGCTTGTAAATCGTGTGCAGCCCCAGCAGCTGGGGCACCGTCAAGAAGCGGTAGCCGCGAGCCCGCAACGCCGCGATGACGTGGGGGTATGCGGCGAGCGTCTGTGCGCGTGGGCCGCCCCCGTCGTGGGAGAGCACGATCGACCCGGGCTGCACCTGGGCGAGCACGCGTTGCTCGATCGCTCCGACGCCCGGCTGCGTGTAGTCGGAGGGGTCCACATTCCAGGTGATCGTGTCGAGCCCCAACGAGCGCGCCGTTTGCACCACCGAGCTGTCATAGGAGCCGTAGGGTGGGCGGAATACGCACGGCGTGTAGCCGCTAAGCGCCTCAATTGCGCTCTTCGTGCGCTGCAGCTGACTCTGCGTTCCGCCGGCGCTGACCAGGTTGGGGTGCGTCCAGGTGTGGTCGCCGAGCGCGTCGCCGTTGCGCAGCTCTTCATGCAGCGTGGCCCTGTATGCGCCTGAGAGCTGGTCGCCGATCATGAAGAAGGTGCCCACCACCCGCTCCGCGTGCAGCATCTGCACGAACCGCCGCGTGTATATGGAGGGGCCGTCGTCGAAGGTGAGCGCCACCGCCTTGCGTTGCGGACCGTTCGTGCGGTCGACCACAGGCCCTCCCGCCACGCATCCGATCGGCCGATAGCGGACGGTTTCCCCGCCAATGGGAGGCTTGCCCGCGGGCGTCCCTCCGCTGGTTTCACCGCCCGCAGTAGGGGTAGCCCTCGCCGGATGGCGCGTTGGCGTGGCCACTGTCGCCACGCTTCCCGCGGGTAGGGCAAGCGCAACGGCTCCCAGCAGTGGGCCCGCGTATAACGCGAGCTTACGAGCGCTCGTCAGCTTGGGAAGCCTTCGGCGGCTCACCGCAAGCTCACGTGCTCATCCTCACGCACTCACCTTGACGCGCCCCTCAAGCGTTCCGTCCTGCAGATGGCTGCGCAGCACCTTCTTGTCGAACTTGCCGACGCTCGTCTTCGGCACCTCGGCGACGAACGCGAACTCATCTGGCAGCCACCACTTCGCGACGCGACCGCGCAGGTGCTCGAGTAGATCCTCAGCATTAATGTGCGCTCCCTCGCGCACCACCACGCAGCACAAAGGTCGCTCGGACCACTTCTCATCCGGCTTTGCGATCACCGCCGCCTCGATCACGTCGGGATGGGCCATCACCTCGTTCTCGAGCTCGACCGAGCTGATCCACTCGCCGCCGGACTTGATGACGTCCTTGGAGCGATCGGTGATCTGGATGAAAGCTTGATCGTCGATGGAGGCGATGTCACCGGTGCGCAGCCAACCGTCGTGGAAGCGCTGCTCACCGGAGTTGTCGTTGAAGTAGCTGGCGGCGATCCATGGTCCGCGCACCTCGAGCTCGCCGGTGGAGTCGCCGTCCCAGGGCACCTCCGCGCCGTTGTCGTCCACGAGCCGTACCTGCACCCACGGCAGTGGCTTACCCTGCTTGGCGCGCATGTCCCAGTAGGCGTCATCGTGACCCGCACCCTCAAGGGCACGAGCACTCTCATCGGGTCGCGAGTAGGAGGCGACGGGGCTCGTCTCGGTCATGCCCCAGGCCTGGAAGACGCCCACGTTGTGACGCTCCTCATAGTCCTTCATCAGCTGTCGCGGCACGGCGGAGCCGCCGCAGGCGGCGTTCTTCAGCGAGGAGAGGTCCACCTCGTTGGTGTCGGCGTAGCGGAGCATGTCGGCGAAGATGGTGGGCACGCAGCCCATGATGGTGGGCCGCTCGGCCTCGATCAGCTTCGCCAAGGGCTCTGCCTGGAGGAAGCGGTCGGGCATGATCAGGTCCGCGCCGGCGAGCGCGGCGGCGTGCGGGATGCCCCAGGCGTTGGCATGGAACATCGGCACCACCACGAGCGCACGATCGCGAGTGGAGAGGCCGAGCGCGTCGGTCATCAGCGAGGCCGAGGAGTGCAGCGAGATCGAGCGGTGCGAATAGAGCACGCCCTTGGGGTTGCCGGTGGTGCCGCTGGTGTAGCAGAGCGCGGCGGCTTGGCGCTCGTTGAGCTCGGGATAGGCGTACGGTCCGGAGCCCGCCTGCTCCAGGAGATCCTCATAGCGCAGAGCGTTCGGCAAGGAACCGCAGTCCCCATCCCCCATCACGATGTAGTTGCGCACGCCCTCGAACGTGGGCGCGAGCTCTTGCAGGATGGGCACAACTGAGTCGTCGACAAAGATGATGTTGTCCTCGGCGTGATTGACGATGTAGGTGAGCTGCTCGGCGAACAGGCGGATGTTGAGCGTGTGCAGGACCGCGCCCACGCAGGGCACCGCCATGTAGAGCTCGAGGTGGCGCTGGTTGTTCCAAGCGAACGTGCCGACGCGATCGCCCTGTTTGACGCCAAGCTGCTCGAGCACGCGTGCAAGGCGGTCCACGCGCTCCGCCACCTCACCGTAGGTGGCTCGCACGACGCCCTGGTCTGTGAGCGTTACAACCTCCGCGCCCGGATGGACGCTGCGCATGCGGTGCAGCGGATGATGGAGCGTGAGCGGAAAGTCGTCTTGCATCAACCCTTCGAGCATCTTGCCCTGCCCCTCTGCCGTTGCTTGCGTTGATTACCGATCAATAGGCAAGATTGCACAACCGGGCGCCGCAGGGCCCTCGCCGTCCACGAGCCTGAATTACGCGCGCTGCTGCGCGCGTGGGCCCGCAAGCTCGCGGTAGACACCCGTGGTGCGCTGGGCGACGTCGCTCCAGTCGAAGCTCAGGACGTGCTCGGAGGCCTCGGTTACGAGACGATCGCGCAGCTCCTCATCGACCAGCAGCCGTTCGATCATCACGCCGAGATGCTCGGCGTCGCCGCCGTTGAAGCGCAAGCCAACGCGCTCACCGGCGGGCACCACCTCGCGCAGGCCGCCCGTGTCGGCGACGATGCACGGGCAACCCGAAGCCATTGCCTCAAGCGCAACCAGCCCAAACGGCTCGTACAGGGAGGGAACGACGCACAGGTCGGCGATGCGGTAGAGCGAGTGCAGCGCGTCGTCGCCGATCCAGCCGAGGAACACACCGTGCTCGCTCAAGCCGAGGCGCTCGGCTTGAGCCTTCAGCTCACCCTCGTGGGTGCCGCTGCCGGCCACCAGGAAGCGCACGCCTGCAACCTTCTCGATCACGTCCGGGAGCGCATCCAGCGCGAGCTGGAAGCCCTTCTCATAGACGAGCCGCCCGACGAGCAGCACAAGCTTCTGCTCGGGTTGGGCGAACTGCAAGCGCAGCGTTTGGAGATCGTCGACGGGGCGCAGGTCGGCAGGATCAATCCCGTTGGGGATGACGGTGATGCGGCGCTCATCGATGTCGTAGATGTCGGCGGCATGACCGCGCATGTAGTGCGAGCAGGTGATGACGGAGTCCGCGCGGTGAGCCATCCAGCGCTCGATGGCGTGGATGTTTGATTGCGGCGGTTTGTCGACCCAACCCTGATGGCGACCGTGCTCTGTGGCGTGGATTGTGGTGACGTAGGGCACCTCCAGCAGGTCTGAGAGCGCAGCGGAGGCGTGCGCAACCAGCCAGTCGTGACCGTGCACGAGGTCGTAGGAGTGCTCCTCGGCCAGCAGCTTGCCCGCTGCGAGCATGTCCTCGTTCATTTGCTCCACCCAGCCGAGGAAGCGATCGAGGTCGCTAGGGAAGCGCGGCTCACGTACGCGGTAGACCGTCACCCCACGCTGATCTTCAGACGCGGGAGACTCCTCCCGGCCACGAGTTAGCACGTCAACGATGGCGCCTTGTGCGACCAGCTCCTCAGCGAGCTTGCGCACGTGACGAGCGAGGCCGCCCTCGATCACCGGGGGGTACTCCCAAGAGAGGATCAGAACGCGGCGGGGCACCGCCTGCACCCTATCTCGCTTGAGCATCCGCTGGAGCGGGCGCAGCTTGGCTACCGACGGTGGGCAGGCGCGCGCGCATGACCTCCACAGCCTGTGGGTTTGAATCGATCAGCACGAAGCGACGGCCGAGCTTGCCGGCGACCGCTCCAAGCGTGCCTGAGCCGGCAAAGAAGTCAAGGCACCAGTCGCCCTCACGCGTGGATGCTTGCACGATGCGCCTGAGTATCCCCTCAGGCTTCTGGGTGGGATAGCCAGTCTTCTCCGCGCCGTTGGTTGGGACGATGGTGTGCCACCACACGTCGGTGGGAAGCTTGCCGCGCGCGGCCTTCTCGGCTGTGACGAGCCCTGGCGCCATGTAGGGCTCGCGATCGACTTCCTCCGCGTCGAAGAAGTAAGCGTCGGGGTCCTTTACGTAGACGAGGATCGTGTCGTGCTTTGCCGGCCAGCGCCGTCGCGAGCGCGCGCCGTAGTCATAAGCCCAGATGAGCTCGTTGAGAAAGCACTCCCTGCCGAAGATCTCATCGAGCAGCAGCTTGCAGTAGTGAGCCTCGCGATAGTCGATGTGGAAATAGAGTGTGCCCTCGCGCGCGAGCAACCTGTGCGCATGCTCAAGACGCGGACCGAGGAAGGCGAGATAGTCCTCAAAAGCATCGCGGTAGGAGCTCTCTGAAAGCAACTTCGTTGCATAGCGTCGCCCCTCAAAGCCTGTTCTGTCACCGCTCTCATCCGGAGTGGTTTGCAGCGTCTTTCGCGTCTGCTCGCGACCCGTGTTGAACGGAGGATCGATGTAGATCAGCTGAAAGGAGCCATCCGCAAAGCGCGGCAGGATCTCCAGACAGTCACCGAGCAGGATCTGCTCGGCCGAGGGTTGGTGTGCCTGGCTCACTAGTTCAAAGGCTATGACCCACCCCCGACGGTGGTGGAGGGTGGGAGACAAGATCCGCACAGGACCGCAGCATGCCCCTGTCGCCGGTCACCCCGCCCACGCGACGGGCCCACGCATTACTGCTTTGGCACGAGCTCGACCCACTGCAGGCTGCGTCCGCACAGCGAGCGCGCACGTCGAGGGAGCACAGCGCGAAGCGTTGCCTCTCCGGCTGTGCCTGCGGGGGCGAGGAAGACCGCGCTCAGCACCGCCGCACCGTCGTCACCGGGAGCGAGATCGGCGCCGGGATGAGTGATTGTCAGCGTGTGCTTGCCGGCGGATAGGCGCGTGGCCAGCGGGGCGAACGTGTTCGTGACCAGCGAGTTGCCGCCGATCTGCCCTTCGATTGAGCCGAGCGGGCGCCTGTCGAGCGCGATCTTCAGCTCACGCATTACATCGCCCTTCAGCCACACGTTCCATGCACCTCCATGAGGGAGCCTGAATGCGATTTGAAGCGTGCCCGGTTTGCGCATCAGTATCCCCCGCCGTGCCCGCGCCCAGCCCGCCGGACGGTAGAGATGCGAGCGCGGTATTTGCACTGTTACGAGCGGCGGTAAAAGCGCGGCAACCAGTCGCGCGCGACGCGCGCGGGCCACGGCGGCCAGGCGGGTGATCTGCAAGCACTGCGATCGAGGCGGACCGTGCAGCAGCACGTGCGCTAGCGCAGGCTTAGCTGCGTGGCGGCGACCCCAGACCTGGTAGTAGGAGCCCTGCCACAACAGCCGATAGGCCGAAGGGGGACGTTCTGCTGTGGGATCACGGCGGGTGACTATCAGCGGGTAGCCAAGGAGCGCGGCAGGCGCCACCCGGCTGAGCGCCACCGGCTGCCCATAGCCGCCCGCCGCGCCCGCTAGTGATGGCGGCGGATAGACGAAGTCCGCTCCTCCCACATCCAGGTCGCGCAACTCATATAGGGCGTATTCGTCGAAGTCGGTGAACAGCGTTGGGCCGCGTCCGGCAAAGCGGCTGTTCAGCGACGCGAGCTCTTCATAGCGCGCGGTGGGCGCCAAGTTGGAGCCGTTGTACTGGAGCGCGTCTGACGCGAGCACCCCGCCGACAAGCACGATTGCAAGCGGCCAGGCCGCAATCCGCAAAACCGACCTTCTCGACGCCCGCAAAGCGGCGATGCCCGCCCACGCGATCAGCACCACAGCCGAAGATGTGAGCATCAGCGACTTGGCGTCGGCCCAGGTGGTGGCGTAGTTACTGAGCAGAAGCCACAGGACGATCATCAATGCAAACCAGCTGGCAAGCGCATACCGGCGAGCACGAACCAAGTACCCCACACCCACAAGCGCGACGAGGAAAATGAGCGCAACCAGTATGGAAGTGAGCGTGAGAGCGACGCCTGTAGGCAGTTGCTCATAGTTACCCCCCAACCACACGCCCAGCAACTGCGTGGGGTGAAGCGGCGAATGGAGATTGCCGGGATTCGATGTGGAGGCGATCACTTCAGCCACATGCAGCGAGCCTGAGAGGTCGGCCCACGTCGGCCAGGCGCCCACCAGCAGCACGAGCCCGCCAACCGCAGCCAGGCTGCCCAGGCGTCGAGCGCTCTGTCCTCGACGGGCCAGATCGGCGATGGCCACACCGGCGAGCACAATTGCGGCGACAAGCGCCCACGTGCCGAACGCAACCCCAAGCGCCGCAACTCCAGCGGCGACCAGGAGGGCGAAGGGGATCGCACGGCGCGCACTCCCCCACAGCCATTGCCGGTGAATCGCCACGAGCGCGCCCACACTCAGGATCAGCGGGAGCGCAACGATCTCCTTGACAGACCCAACCAGCTCGTAGCCGTATACGAGCGCTGGCAGCGCCACGGTGAGCGCCGCCGCTGCCGCCCATCCGGGCTTGAGGCCCAGCCTCCGTGCGAGCACCCAGGCAGGCCCAACGGCTGTGGCGAGCATGAAAGCGGTAAACGGCTGGAAGGTCCAGATCAGCGCCAGCCCCAAAAGGAAAGTGCTGCCGCCGAACAGCGTGTCAGCGCCCGAGGGATAGCTCGTGTTGTAGTAGGCGTTGAGGAACAGCCCATAGGAGTTGTGCAGATCCAGGTGCGAGTAGTCCTGACCGTGGCGAATCAGGAAATCGGCGCCCAGCATGTGAACCGCGGAGTCAGCCAACGCCATGTATGAGGAGAACGTGGGCCGTCCCGCAAGCAGCACCGGCGCGAGCGCAAGCACATAGGTGAGCGGTAGCAGGGTGAGCGGTAGCAGTGAGCCGCGCCAGACGCGCGCCAGTGCTCGCAGCCTTTCCCATCCGAATATGAGACCCGCAACGGCAACAGCCACCAACAGGTAGGGCGTGGCGGGCGCCACCGGCGCCACATACGTGCTCAACTGCGACACCACAATCAGAGCGGCGGCTCCGACTGTTGGAAAGAGCATGGCCGGTAGGAATCCGCCGCTCGCCCGGTCAACCAGCAGCGCCGCGCCGATACACAGCAGCGCGAGCACAACCGGGTAGACCAGCGTGGTGAGCACAAACATCGGCGGCGGACGATCCTACAGTCGCGCCCTGGTTTGCGCGGAGGGCAACACCTCTTCAGTCAAATCTCTGTCCGCGACGACCGGAGCAGCCGCCGCGGACAGGGAACATCAGCCGATCGTCACAGCCTGCTTGCTCACCCCTCGCTTCGAGGTGAGCACGAGCGTGTAGCGTCCAGCTGGCACCTTCCTGCTTGCCCTCAACAACAAGCCACCGGCGCTCGCCGCCGAGCCGCCGAAGGCTCCGCTCGCATATGCAATGCCCTTGCGCTCAAGCGTGGCCTTCACAGCCGACTTAGAGGCAGAGCGCAGGCTCACGAAGCATGCCTGCACATACTTGCCGTGGCGCTGGCGCGGGTGACACACATAGGTAGCCGTCAATCCGCGCGGGCCCTGTTCACCCTTGGGTCCAGTGGCACCCTGCGGCCCAGTGACACCCTGCGACCCGGTGGCGCCAGGCTTGCCAGTTTCACCGGCAGCGCCCGTGAGGCCCGTGGCGCCCGTCTGACCGGCTATTCCTTGCGCACCTGTAATACCGGTCTGACCAGCTGCTCCCTGAGCACCCGTGGCGCCCGTTGCGCCGGGTTCGCCTTGCGGGCCTTGCGGAAGTGTGCCGCCGGTACCCGACAGGGAGATCACGGTCGCTCCCGCGCCCATGTTGCCGGCGATCTGCAGAGTTGCTGTGCGCGCACCCGTGCCCTGCGGGGCGAAGCGAACCTTCAGCTGACAGGTGCCTTCGAATGCAAGCGCAGCGAGACAGCTCGAGGAGTCGATCATGAAGTCTTCCGGATGATCGCTCGCAACAGCAGGGTTCGAGTCGGCGAAGGTCTCCGCTGCAATTGTCAGCGGGTTGCCTCCGTTGTTGGTGAGCGTGATCGTCTGCGGCGCGCTCACGGTTGACAGCGGCTGCGTGCCGGGAAATACAACAGTCGTTGCTTCCGGGGTTGCAGTGGAGGGTGTTGCATAAGTGATCG
>JBAPMC010000173.1:0-10239 GCA_049278415.1 Solirubrobacteraceae bacterium | reverse complement strand
GTGATGTACCACGACTACGCATCGACGGTGTCGGGACCGATCTCACCGGAGCTTGAAGCTTCGACTCTGGCGGGAGCCGCAGGCAGCATTGTCTCCGGTCGCGTCGCCTACACGTTGGGACTCGAGGGGCCCGCGGTCTCGGTCGACACCGCCTGCTCCTCCTCGCTTGTGACAATGCACTGGGCCTGCGCTGCACTGCGCAAACAGGAGTGCTCCTTGGCGCTCGTGGGGGGGGTCACGGTGATGTGGTCGGCCGGAGTGTTCGTGGCGTTCTCGCGTCAGCGAGGGCTCGCGCTCGACGGGCGCTGTAAGTCCTATGCCGACAGCGCCGACGGCACCGCATGGGGGGAGGGCGCGGGGATCGTCGTGCTAGAGCGATTGTCAGACGCACAGCGGCTGGGTCATCGCGTCCTCGCGGTGGTGAGAGGAAGCGCGGTCAACCAAGACGGCGCGAGCAACGGCTTGACCGCGCCAAACGGTCCTTCTCAGCAGCGTGTGATCCGCGACGCGCTCCAAGATGCGGGTTGCTCCGCCGGTACGGTGGACGTCGTAGAGGGACACGGAACGGGCACCAAGCTCGGTGATCCAATCGAGGCACAGGCGTTGCTCGCCACATACGGGCAGGCCCATAGTGAGACCCAGCCACTGTGGTTGGGCTCGATCAAGTCGAATATCGGCCACACGCAGGCGGCTGCCGGTGTTGCCGGAGTGATCAAGATGGTGATGGCGATGCGCAACGGCGTGCTGCCGAGGAGTCTGCATGTGGAGGAGCCCTCGCAGCAGGTGGACTGGAGCTCGGGCGCGGTTTCGCTATTGCGCGACGCCATGCCATGGCCGGAGGGCGACACGCCGCGCAGAGCCGCTGTCTCATCGTTTGGCGCAAGTGGCACCAATGCGCATGTGATCCTCGAGGAGGCGCCTGCTGTCAGAGATCTAGCGCCTGTCGTGGGCGATAACACAGAGGAGGACGGTCCAGAGGAAGCTCGGTTCGAGCACCCTCCGCACACCCAGGACGGGGCCAAGGGCTCTACTCGTTCGCTCGTTTGGGCAGAAGGTGTGTTGGGAGACCAGGTGGCGCCTTGGATGATCTCAGCCAACGACGAGCCGGGGCTGTCAGCTCAGGCTGCGCTTGTGAGGCAGCGAGTTGGCGGTGATCGGCAACTGCGCCCAGTCGACATTGCGTTCTCGCTGTCACGTCGGCCCCAGCTGAAGCGGCGGGCCGTGATCCTCGACACAGGGCGAGACCGGCTGCTCGAGAATCTGGCTGCCCTCGGCGGCGGCCGGTCTGCGGCCAGCGTGGTGAAGGGCTGGGCGCACCGGGCAGGCGACGCGCCGGTCGTATTCGTCTTTCCGGGCCAAGGCGCTCAATGGGAGGGGATGGCACGCGAATTGATGGCCTCATCGCCTGTATTCGCCGAGAGCATGACAGCGTGTGAGCAGGCGCTTGAGCCATTTGTCGACTGGTCGCTTCAAGAGGTTGTCATGGGAGAGACAGGTGCGACTGGCTTCGATCGCTTGGATGTGGTGCAGCCGGTGCTGTTCGCGACGATGGTGTCGCTGTCCGCCTTGTGGCGAGCGTGTGGCGTGCAGCCAGCCGCTGTCGTAGGTCACTCTCAGGGAGAGATAGCCGCGGCGTATGTAGCGGGAGCCTTGTCGCTGGAGGACGCGGCGCGGATAGTGGCGTTGCGCAGCCGTGCGCTCACATCATTGGAGGGCCAGAGTCGGATGGCGTCGGTGTCGCTTGGCGCCCAAGAGCTGTCTGTGCGCCTTCGTCGTTGGGATGGCAGTCTGGTGATCGGGGCAATCAACGGCCCATCTTGGACCGTCGTCTCTGGGGAGGACGAGGCGCTAAGTGAGTTGTTGAGCGAGTGCGCCGCCGAGGGAATTCGTGCGCGCGAGATCGCCTCGGCGGTGCGCGCGGGCCACTCTCCGCTCATTGAGCAGCTTCGAGAGCAGCTGTTGGCTGGATTCGCCTCGGTTGCTCCTCGCCCAGGAGACATTCCCTTCTATTCGACGGTTGTCGCTGGCCCGATCGACACCACCGAGTTGAATGCGGAGTACTGGTATCGCAACGCTCGCGAGCCCGTCCAGTTCGACGCGACGGTGCGTGATCTGCTTGCAGCCAAATTCGGCGCGTTCCTCGAGGTGAGCGGCCATCCCGTGCTGACGGTTGCCCTGCAGGACATCATCGACGATGCGCTTTCCGACTCCTCGCGAACACTTGTCGCGGGCACACTGCGTCGCGGAGAAGGAGGTCCCGGGCGCTTCCTCACCTCGGCTGCAGAGTTGTGGGTATGCGGCCTCGAAGTGGATTGGGGGACGGTGTTCGAAGGCTCGAAAGCCAACAGCGTGACGCTGCCCACCTACCCCTTCCAGCGCCAGCGCTACTGGGTTGACCCCGGCGTCGCGGGCATCAGCGACACGACCTCGACAGGCCTACGCCCGACCGGGCATCCGCTGGCAGGCGCCGCCGTGGCGCTGGCGCAGAACGGTGGCTGGTTGCTCACGGGACGTTTGTCTCTGCAGACGCACCCTTGGCTCGCGGACCATGCCGCTGCTGGGATGGCGCTTCTGCCCGGCACAGCTCTCGTCGAGCTTGCCCTGCAGGCCGGAGCTCTCGTCGGATGCGACACAGTGCTCGAGCTCACGCTGGGGGCTCCACTGGCGCTGCCCGAGCAGGGCGCCGTGCAGATACAGGTCTTGGTCGACAAACCAGGCGCCGACGGCCACTGCTCGATCGTGATCCACGCCCGTCCCGAGCAGGATTTCGAGCACGTCTCAGCAGAGGAGGAAGTCTGGACCGTCCATGCCGAGGGCGTACTTCTACGGCGGACGCCTGGCTCGACTGAGCAGTCACTCACGGCGCCGATTGGGACTGACGATGCGTGGCTGCCGGCGAACGCCACGCCGCTTGCGATCGAGGAGCTGTACGACCAGGCGGCTGAGCGGGGCGTGGAATACGGACCGGCCTTTCAGAGGCTGCAGGCAGCATGGAGGGCGGGCGAGGAGGTGTACGCGGAAGTGGCGCTCGCCAGAGAGCATGAGACGGACGCTGCGCTCTTCGGCATCCACCCGGCCCTGCTCGACGCTGCTCTGCATGCGCTCGGCGCGGGCGTACTAGCGGAGCTTGACGACGGCGAGCCCGGCCAAATATGGCTGCCGTTCTCCTGGCGAGATGTGAGACTGCACGCGCCGGGCGCATCGGCGCTGCGGGTCAGACTGGCGCCCGAGGCAAGTGGCACGATCTCGCTCACAGCGTTCGATCGGGACGGAACGCCGGTTGTCTCGGTCGGCTCGCTTGTTGTGCGCCCGATCTCTCTGAGCACGCTGAGCCAAGCGCGCATCGGTTATCACCGCTCGCTGTTCTCGGCCAGCTGGACCCCGCTTCCGATCGCGCCGGGAACTGGATTCGGGCACTGGGCGCTGCTGGGTGGACAGGGAGCGGCGCACGCAGAGCAGCTGCGCAGTGGAGGCGTAAGCGTTGACGTCTATGACGACCTCAAGTCACTGACGACGGCTGTGGATAGCGGCGCCGCGATCCCCGATGTCGTCGCAGTCGATTGGGTCGAGGGCGCAGCCAAGGCCCTCGGCGAGCAGACCCTTACGCAGATTGGCGATCGAGCAGAGTCCGACGATCGCGTGATTGCGTTGGTACACACAGTGGTTGGCCGCGCGCTGGACTTGGCGCAGACATGGCTGTCGGATGAGCGGTTTGCCCAGGCGCGATTGGCGCTTCTCACCGGCGGGGCCATTGCGACGAGTGAAGAGGAGGGCGTGCTGGACTTGCCTGCTGCGGCTGTGTGGGGTCTCCTCCGATCCGCGCAATCCGAGCACCCGAGTCGGTTTGCGCTGGTCGACCTCGACCGCGGGGATGACTGCTGGGCTTCGCTCCCGGCGGCCCTTCTCCACGAGGAGCCCCAAATGGCTGGGCGCGAAGGCGCTTTTGCTGCGCTCCGTCTCACGCGGATGGCACGGACGGCGCGCGCTGCGGCTCAGAACGGCGCGCCCCCGAGTCCGCCGCCGGCAAGCTCCGGCGAGGATTCGCCTGCGTCATCCGGCGAGCATTTGACCCCACACTCCGACGAGGATTCAACTGCGTCAGCGGCCACAAGCTCTGGTGCGCCGACGCTCGATCCGCGCGGCACGGTGCTGATCACTGGCGCAAATGGCAGTCTCGGTCGCCTGATTGCCAGACACCTCGTGGTTGCGCAGGGAATGCGCAACCTGTTGCTGGTCAGTCGTCGCGGAGGCGAGGCCGAGGGAAGCTCGGATCTGCGGGCCGAGCTTGCCGCGCTCGGTGCTGAGGTGAGCTTCGTCGCTTGCGACATAGCTAAGCGGAAGCAAGCGCAAGCGCTGCTTGCCTCTGTGCCCTCGGAGCATCCTCTGTGCGCGATCGTGCACGCCGCTGCGGTTCTCGATGACGGGGTAATCGACACCCTGACCCATCCCCAGCTAGAGCGAGTGCTCGCACCGAAGGTTGACGGGGCCTGGCATCTGCACGAGCTGACCGAGGACTTGAATCTCTCTGCGTTCGTCCTGTTCTCATCCGCAGCCGGCACGTTCGGCAACCCCGGTCAGGGCAACTACGCGGCCGCCAACGCGTTCTTGGATGGATTGGCCGCGCACCGGCGTGCGCGAGGCCTAGCCGGTAGCTCGCTTGCGTGGGGGCTGTGGCAGCAAGTGGGAGGGGCATCTACCGACGAGCTGAGCGAGATAGACCGCGGGCGCATGGCTCGCTCGGGCTTCGTCGCGCTCTCCGAGGAGGAAGGCCTCGAGCTGTTCGACTGCGCGCTCGAGTCGAATCGCGCGCTGATGTTGCCGGTGAGGCTCGACGCGCCTGCGCTGCGTACGCTGGCGAGGGCTGGGGCATTGCCAGCGCTGTTGCGAGACCTAGTGCGTGCCCATGAGAAGAGTCCGGCGGAGGGAACTGGCGAATCGCTGACCCTGCGTCTACAGGCTCTGCCAGCGCGCGAGCGCGGTGAGGCGGCGCTTGGGATCGTGCGCGATGAGGTAGCCACCGTTTTGGGACACAGCCACGCTCGCGCGATCGATCCGCACGTGGCCTTCAAGGAGCTCGGGTTCGACTCGCTGAGCGCCGTTGAGCTGCGCAACCGGCTGGTGGCCATCACGGGAATTGGATTGCCGGCGACGATCGTCTTCGAGTACCCCACGACGGCTGCCTTGGCCGAGCACCTGCTCCAGGAGGCCTTCCCGGATGCAGAGCGGGACGGCGATCTCGATCCCGAGGAGGCTGAGATTCGCAAGACGCTTGCCACGATTCCGCTGACTCGCCTGCGAGAGGCGGGGCTGGTGGATGCGCTGCTCCTCCTAGCGGGTGACGAGCACGGGCAGCCTCTCTCAGAGGAGCGCAACGCCGAGGAGCTGATCGACGGGCTGGACGTGGAGGGCTTGATGCGAATGACATTCGACGGTGTGGCAGACGTGTCAGAGGTCGACGGTGCGACAGGCATGCCAGAGGTCGATGGTCCGGCAGACATGTCAGAGGTCGAGGGTGTGGCAGGCATGCCAGAGGTCGACAGTCCGGGTGTCGCGCTCGAGACCGACGTAGGGGATGACGGACCGGAGATCGGTGCTCTCTCAGATTCCACGAGTGCTCGTGATGTGGAGGTGAGGGATTGAGCACGAGCACATCTACCGAGCAGCTCGTTGCGGCCCTGCGCGAGTCTCTGAAGGAGACCGACCGGTTGCGACGTCAGAACCGTCGCCTGCTCTCAACCGTGGGAGAGCCGGTCGCGATCGTCGGCATGAGCTGTCGGCTCCCGGGAGGGGTTGGCTCGCCGAGCGCATTCTGGGAGTTGCTCGAGAGGGGCGGCGACGCCATATCGGGGTTTCCGGCGGATCGTGGATGGGACCTGCAGGGACTGTACGAGCCGGACCCGGAGGCGGCAGGGTCTGGACGCAGCTACGTACGTGAGGGAGGGTTTCTCAACGACGCGGGTGAGTTCGACGCTGAGTTCTTCAGGATCAGTCCACGCGAGGCGCTCGTCACGGATCCTCAGCAGCGTCTCCTATTGGAAGCAGCGTGGGAGGCGTTCGAAGACGCTGGCGTGGACCCACTGTCGCTACGCGGAAGTCGCACGGGAGTGTTCGCTGGGGCGATGTACCAGGACTATGGCTTGGGCCTGCAGACATATGGTGGTGCGCGACAGAGCGAGCAGGACGAGCAGCCCCATGTGCTCGTGGGCTCCACCAACAGTGTGATCACCGGGCGAGTCGCATATGCGCTGGGGCTGGAGGGTCCGGCGGTGACCATCGATACTGCATGCTCCTCGTCGCTGGTGGCTTTGCACCTGGCTTGTCAGTCGCTGCGGGCAAGCGAGTGCTCGCTGGCGCTCGCGGGTGGAGTGACTGTGCTCTCAACGCCGGGGGTATTCGTCGAGTTCAGTCGCCAGCGGGGGCTTGCCCCGGATGGCCGGTGCAAGGCGTTTGCGGACGGCGCCGACGGCACGAGCGTCTCGGAGGGCGTTGGGGTTGTGGTGCTCGAGCGGCTATCCGATGCGCGCCGCAACAATCATCAGGTGCTGGCGCTGGTACGGGGCAGCGCGATCAATCAGGACGGGGCAAGCAATGGGCCGACGGCTCCCAGCGGTTCCGCTCAGCGCCAGGTGATCGGCCAGGCGCTTGCAAGTGCTGGTCTTCAAGCGGGGGCGATTGACGCGGTGGAGGCGCACGGCACCGGTACAGCGCTCGGTGATCCGATCGAGGCGCGGGCGTTGATCGCGACCTACGGACGAGATCGCTCGAAAGGACGCCCGCTTTGGTTGGGCTCAGCCAAGTCGAATATCGGTCACACCCAGGCTGTGGCTGGCGTGGCTGGAGTCATCAAGATGGCCATGGCGATGCGCCACGGACTGCTACCGCGCACGTTGCACGTCGATCGTCCGTCCACCAATGTGGACTGGGGCGCCGGCGAGGTCTCGCTGCTGACAGAGGCTTTGCCGTGGCCGCGCAACGGAGACCCTCGACGGGCAGGTGTCTCGTCGTTCGGGATCAGCGGTACGAATGCTCACCTGATACTCGAGGAAGGCGACTCTGAGCACGGAAGGCCATCGGCCGGGGCCTCCGTCAACGGGCGGCATGAGGGCGGCGTCGGCGAGGACGAGAGAGGGGAGCGCACAACCCTCACCGAGGGCGACCGCGGCTCAAGCGGGGGAAGCCCGGCAAGCGGCGTTGGGGGAGCGGATGCCGCCAACGCCGTCCTCGATCTCGACGTAGTGCCCTGGATTCTGTCGGGGCGCGGCACCGATGGGCTGCTTGGCCAGGCGGAGCGGCTAACAGATTTCGTGACCGCAGATCCGGATCTTGCTAGCGCCGATGTGGCGGCTTCGCTTCTCGATCGCCCGGTCTTGGACACCCGTGGCGTGGTGATCGGCGCCAACCGCGAGGAGTTGCTCGCTGGCGCACGGGCGCTGGCTGACGATGCATCTCATCCAGGTATTACGCGCGCAGTGACGCCGAGCGCAGGCGCAAGCGGCGTCGTCTTCGTGTTCCCCGGACAGGGCTCGCAATGGGCCGGGATGGCGCTTGAGCTGTTGGAGCGCTCCGCGGTGTTCGCTCGGCGCTTGCGCGAGTGCGAGGAGGCGCTTGCGCCACACGTCGACTGGTCGCTTGGGGATGTGCTGCGGGGTGTCGAGGGGGCGCCTGAGCTCGAGCGTGTCGATGTGGTGCAGCCGGTCTTGTTCGCTGTGATGGTGGCATTGGCGGCGGTCTGGGAGGCGTGCGGGGTTCGACCGGATGCCGTGGTCGGCCACTCTCAGGGGGAGATAGCTGCGGCATGTGTCGCGGGTGGGCTCTCGCTGCAAGACGCCGCGCGGCTCGTTGCGCTGCGCAGTCGTGCGCTGCGAGCCATTTCCGGCCGTGGCGGGATGGTTTCGATCGCCGCTGGGCAAGCGGAGGTGGTGGGGCGCATCGAGCCCCACGGCGAGCGAATCTCGATTGCGGCGGTCAACGGCCCAGGCGCGGTCGTCGTCTCAGGAGAGGTGTCCGCGCTCGAGGAGTTGCTCGCCGCTTGCGCCGCGGATGAGCTCAGGGCGCGCAGCATTCCGGTCGACTACGCGGCCCACTCCGTGCAGGTGGAGGAGATTCGGGAGGCGCTGTTGGAGGGCTGCGCCGGAATCGTCCCGCGCTCGTCCGATGTGCCTTTCTACTCCTCGGTGAGCGGCGAACTGCTCGATGCCGTCGGGTTGGACGCGGACTACTGGTATCGCAACCTGCGCAACACCGTTGACTTCGAGCTGGCCACTGGCGCGCTGCTGGAAGGTGGTTTGCGCACCTTCATCGAGATCAGCCCGCATCCGGTGCTGGGCGTCGGAATGCAGGAAACGGTCGAAGCGCTCGAGGGCAAAAGCTCTGCGGCGATTCTCGACCACGCCGAGAGCGTCGGGGACGAGGGTGCGCGAGCACCGGATGTCGCCCGTTATTCCGAGGCGCCTGAGCAGGATCTGCTTAGCCCCAACGACTTTGAAGACGTCACAATCATCGGCTCGCTCCGCAGGGACGAAGGCGGGTCGCGACGGCTGCTGAGATCGCTCGGCGAAGCTTGGACGCATGGGGTGCCGGTGGACTGGAATGCAGTGCTTGCAGGGGCCGACGCCCAGCGGGTCAAACTGCCTACCTACGCGTTCCAGCGTCGGCGCTACTGGCTGGAGGGTCTGAGCCAGCAGTCGACGGCCGGACAGCTAAAGGGTCCCCCCGGACCCAGCACGTCGCTGTTGCATGTGGACTGGGTGAGCGCTGCTCCTCCAGCTCAGTTTGAGCCCTCGAGCTGGGTAGCGGTAGGTGAGCACGGACAGGAGATCGCGGCGGCGCTGTGCGCTCCGTCCTCAGTCGATCCGCTCCTCGATGCGGTCGACCCGTCGGCTTGCGAAGCGGATCAGCATGCAGAGCGCGCGCAGGTGTATGCCGATCTCAGCGAGCTGGGCGAAGCGCTTGCCGGCGGTCTGACGCCACCTGGGCGGGTATTTGTCTCATACGGACTGGATTGGCCGGCCGCGTCGGGCTCAGCGCTTTCGCCCGATGCAGACGCAGCGCGCGTTGAGGATCTGCCTGGGGCGGCTCATCGAACTGCTCATGCAGCCCTCCAGCTGGTGCAGACCTGGATTGCGGATGAGCGTCTCGCGGACTCTCACCTAGTTGTGCTCACACAAACCGCCGTGGCCGTGGGTGCGGATGGGGACGTGCAGAGCCTTGCGGCGGCGCCGGTGTGGGGCCTGCTGCGCTCGGCCCAGTCGGAGCACCCCGGTCGACTGACGCTCGTAGATGTTGACGGCGACGCGCGCTCTTGGAGCGAGCTGCCCGCAGCGCTTGCAAGCGAGGAGCCCCAGCTGGGTATACGCAAGGGCAAAGCACTGGCGCCGAGGCTTGCGCGAGCAAGCACCGGCGGCGCATCCACGGCGCCAGTGGACGGGGTCAGCTCGGACGATCGGCTGCAGTCAGGCGGTCAGCCCACCTCCACGATGCCCGCGTCGTTCGTTGATCCGGGGCAGAGCGTGCTGGTCACCGGAGGCACAGGACAGCTCGGCGGTCTTCTGGCAGTACACCTGGTGCGAGAGCATGGGGTGCGCAGTCTCGTACTGGCAAGTCGGCGCGGAGAGAAGGCTCCGGGCGCCCTGGAGCTCGAACACGAGCTGGTGGAGCTGGGTGCTCAAGTGAAGCTCGTCGCGTGTGATGTGAGCGACCGCGAACAGGTCGTCCAGCTGATCGCCGCGATAGGGGACGAGTGTCCGCTGGGCGCAGTTGTGCATAGCGCTGGGACGCTCGACGACGGCGTCCTCGACACGCTCACGCCGGAGCGAGTGGATGGGGTGCTCGAGCCCAAGCTCGACGCAGCGTGGCACTTGCACGAGCTGACCAGGCACCTGCAGCTGCGATCCTTCGTGTTGTTCTCCTCGGTCGCGGGAACGCTCGGCAGCCCCGGTCAAGGCAGCTACGCGGCCGCGAATACGTTCCTTGATGCGCTTGCCGCGCACAGGCAGGCGCAGGGGCTGCCGACGGTCTCGATCGCGTGGGGCTGGTGGGAGACGGCCAGTGAGATGACCGATCACCTACGCGAGGTCGACTTGGCGAGGCTCAGGCGCGCCGGCTTCGAGGCGTTCTCCTCGGCGGAGGGTCTCGAGCTCTTTGACGCGGCGCTCGGCAGCGGTCGGGTGGTGAGCGTGCCGTTGCGCCTCGACGACTCACAGCTGGCGCTTGCCGCGCGCGGTGGAAGGCTGCCGGCGC
>JBAPMC010000172.1:0-1807 GCA_049278415.1 Solirubrobacteraceae bacterium | reverse complement strand
CACGCACACTGCGTGGCACCCAGTCGATCGAGCGCAGCTCGTCGATGATTGCGCCCTTGATGCGCGTGATGGCGTAGGTCTCGAACTTGATCTCGCGCGAGGGGTCGAAGCGCTCGATCGCGGAGATCAAGCCTACGAGCCCATAGGAGACCAGATCGGCCTCCTCCACATGCGGTGGCAGACCGGCCGCGGTGCGACCAGCCACGTACTTGACTAGCGGCGAGTAGGCGACGACCAACCGCTCGCGGGCGCGAGGGTCGTTCTCCGACTTATAGCGCCGCCACAGTTCGCGCAGCTCGATCGCTTTTACGTTCGTCTCCAGGGTCTTCTCCCGCCGATCAGGCCCGAGGGTGACTGCGCGCATAGGCGCTTCTAAGTCTGGCGGACTCTACCCGAGTGTAGACCTGGGTGGTCGAGATGCTCGAGTGCCCGAGCAGCTCTTGGATCGAGCGCAGGTCGGCGCCGCCGTCGAGCAGGTGGGTGGCGAAGCTGTGACGCAGGGCGTGCGGGGAGACCCCGGCGGGCATGCCTGCGCGTGTCGTCCACGCCCGCAGCCGCCGGCGGACATCGCTTGTGCCGAGCCGCCTACCCGAGCGACTGAGGAACAGGGCCGGCTGCTCGTCATTGCCGAGCAGAGCTGGACGAGCGCGCTCGAGATAGACCCGCACTGCGCTTAGCGCAACTTCGCCCGCGGGCACGAAGCGCGTCTTTGAGCCCTTGCCCTCCACGCGTAGCTGCTCGGCGTCGTAGTCGACGTGGGAGGTGTTCAGCGACACGATCTCCTCTGCACGCAGACCGCAGGCGTAGGCGAGCTCGAACAAGGCGCGGTCGCGCATCTGCAAAGGCCCATCTGCCGGGATGCTGTCGAGCAGGCGGGCGACCTCGGGCGCCTTCAAGACGCGCGGCAAGTGGGAAGCTCGTCGGGGAGTGGCAAGCAAATCGGCTGGGCTCTGCTCGATCTCACCGTGCTCACGTTGGCTGCGAAACAACGCCCGGATCGCAGCAAGCTTGCGCGCGGTGGTGGTGGCGGAGAGATTCTGCTCGGAGAGGCGAGCGACGTAGCGACGGACATCGCGGGGACCTACTGTGGAGGGGATCAAGCCATGCCCATCGGCCCAGCAAGCGAGCTGGAGCGTGTCGATTCCATAAGCACGCCTGGTGCGTGGAGCAGCGTTGGTTCGGCGAAGATCCTCATCTAGCTGAGCGAGCGCTCCGCGCCATGGACCCGTGAGACTCGCAGGCGTATCGGGTTGCCGAGCGCTCATCACTACGCATAGTTCGCCGTGGTTGGGCCTGCGCCCTTCTGCGCCATCGATCCCTCCACGTCGAACGTCCCTTCTTCCGCCCCGTGCCAGCTTCTGAGCAGGACACTCATGCACACAGGCAACCGTGCCAAGCGCTAACCGGCGCCGGCGAATGTGCGCGAAGGCGTTGCAAGTACAGGGGCAAGCAGGTGTGCAAGCTCGTGCCAGTCATTCGCGCCTAGCACATCCTCGACCTCACAGAGCTCCGTATTCCAAGGATGCAGGATCGTGGCGGTTGCAATGCCGCACTCGATCGCCGCGCTGATGTTCAGCGGGCTGTCGTCGATGAGGACGTCAATGTCGAGCTCGACGCAGCGCGTGATCTTGTCGTAGGAGCAGCAGAGATCATCGACCGGGAGCCCCAGATTGGCAAGCCATTGAGCCGTGGCGGATGCGCATGCGGTGGAGCGGTGGCTGGTGATGTGGATGAAGTGACCTTCCTCGCTCCACGCGCGGATGGTGTCAACCGCGCCCGGGTAGGGTCGGCCGGCGAGGATCAGCTC
>JBAPMC010000171.1:0-6519 GCA_049278415.1 Solirubrobacteraceae bacterium | reverse complement strand
CTTCTAAAGGGCGCCGGGTTGACGATGGCGCCTCTCGAGCAAGGATAGAACGGCGCTCTTGGAGGGCAACATGGCCGTCGCGGAAGCGTTCGGGGATATAGCCTTCTCCGCGTGATGCGCACGCGCCCATCCATCCGCAAGCTCCTGCTATGGGGCGTGCTCGGGCTTGTTGCTCTCGTGGTCGTGCTCAACTGGACCTACGGGCGACTGCCTGCCACGCCGCATCCCACCGGACAGTTCGTGCAGCTCGCGGGCCTGGAGATCCGCTACCTCGAACGGCCGGGTCCTGAGCCTGCCGTTCTCCTGATCCACGGCCTTCCAGGCACGGCCGAAGACTTCGAAGCGGTGACACCACTAATCAAGGGCCATCGCACGATCGCGATCGACAGGCCCGGCTATGGCTTCTCCAGCGGCGGCTACTTCCCCTTCGACCGCCAGCTCCAGGCTGTCCACGAACTGATCGAAAAACTCCATCTCGGGCACCCGATCCTCGTTGGGCACTCCTACGGTGGGGCGATCTCGCTCGCCTACGCAGAGCGTCATCCAAACGAAGTGCGCGGGCTCGTGCTGGTAGACGCAGCCGCCACCTGCACCCACAACAGCACTTTCGTTCGAGCTCAGGCACAGTTTGTGAAATTCATCGAGGCGCCCGTGATCTCCCAGCTCTCCGACGTCACCTTCTCGCAACTGCTGCGCACCGCCTCAGCCGATCCTGCCGAAAGCGAAGCGTTCAGTCCCAATCCTGTCAACGAACGCCACCATCAACGGGTGCTTTCGATCAATCTCAAGCACGGCAACCTGGAGGCCTACTCCGGCGAGACAGTCGCCGCCAACGGCGTCATCGAAGGCATCAACCGTGGCCTTGGCGGCATCCACGTGCCCGCAATCGTGATCCAGGGCGCCCAGGACAAACTGGTCAAGCCACAGTGCGGCCGACGCCTGGCCGCAAGCCTGCCGGGCGCACACCTTCAGATGGTGCAGGGCGGCCACATGGTGCCTTATACGCATCCCGCCGCAGTGGCAGCGGCCGTTCAGGCCATCGCCGGCGAGCCGGCGACGCGGTAGGTCCGCAGAGCAGCGGTGGTCGCTCAGACCAGCTTGCCGACGGGTGCTGCTGCGTCGCTTCCGTGGCCGTTGGGGACGCCGTTACCGTGCCCGTTAGGCCGATTTACGGCCACCGGCTCATCCTCGACACTCCCTGCAACTGTGCGGTCCCACCAGCCGTAGAGCACCGGGATCTGATACCAGCTCGAATGACGCACCCTGAAGTCGGTCATCTCCGGACCGTCCCAGAAGCGTTCCCAATCGATGTGCAGCTCGAAATGGGCAAGTTGCTGGAAGCGGTAGCGGTCGTCTCTCGATCGGTACACGGCGTAGGAGGTTGCGCCGTAGCGGAGCGCCACCGAGGCCACCTCGTTGAGCGCCTCCTCGAAACCGTTCGCCCTGAAGCCTGTTGCATACCAGGGAACGATCACCGTTCCATCGGGCTTGCCCGCCATCAATAACCCTCCACTCTTGGTTGCACACATGGCTTCTGATGTTCGAGATCCAAAGCCAGACAAGGACGCACCGACCGAAGTGTGCTCGGCACACGAGGGAGGGAGGACGCAGTATGGCGCCGGATATCGAACATCAGCCACCCACCTCTGCGTGTATCGCTCCAGGTCCCTCTTCGGTCTTGCCTTCCTCGTCCGACTCGGCGCCGACGAGGATCGAGATCTTGCCTAGATGCTTGTTTTCCAGCATCAGCTGATGCGCTTCGGCAACGCCCTCGAAGCCGAGCGTACGCCACAGCACGGGCCGGATCTGGCCGCTCTCGATCAGCTCGTTGGCCTTCATGCACTCATAGGCGTTTGCGAAGTGCGAGCCGAGGATCTCCTTCTGCTTCATCCACAAATAGCGCACGTCGAAGTCGAGGTTGAAGCCGGTGGTTCCGGCGCAGATGACCACCTTGCCGAACGGCTTCACAGTGAACACCGAGGTCGGGAACGTCGCCTGTCCGACATGCTCGAAGACGATGTCGGGTGCGTCCCCGAGGATCTGCTTCACACGCTTTGAGAACTCGCGCGAGGCGAGGAAACGCGCCTTCTCCTCTTCAGGGCTCTCGCCGCCCTTGCGCATCATTCCGGCGAAGTCGCCCCTGTTGATGAAGTCCACGGCGCCGAGGCGCTTGACAAGCTCGCCCTTCTCTGGGGAGGACACCACGCCGACGCAGTGAGCGCCCGCCGCCGCGCAGATCTGTGTCGCGAACACTCCGAGGCCGCCCGCGGCGCCCCAGATCAGCACCTTCTGGCCGGCCTGCAGTTTGCAGCGTGTGATCAGCATTCGATAGGCGGTGAAGTACACGAGGCCGTAGGAGGCCGCCTCGGACCAGCTGAGCGCTTGGGGCTTTGGCAGCAGCTGCTGAGCTTGAACCTTCGTGAACTGGGCGAACGATCCCCAGGTCGTCTCATAGCCCCAGATCTTCTGCGAGGGCGCCGCCATCGGGTCGAGGCCGTGTACCTCCGGGTCCTCGTAAGAGGCCTGGTTGCAGTGCACCACAACCTCATCACCGGGCTTCCAGCGGGTCACGCCGGCGCCCACCTTCCACACGATGCCGGAGGCGTCCGAGCCGCCGATGTGATGGCCAAACTCGGGATGGTCGCCGTACTTCATCACCGACACGGGCTTGCCGAGCGCCGCCCACACGTTGTTGTAGTTCACACCCGCCGCCATCACGCGCACGATCACCTCAAACGCTCCCGGCTGGGGAACGTCTATCTCCTCAAGCTGGAAGGCGTCCTTCGGTTCGCCGAAGCGCTCCTCGCGGATGACCCATGCGGCCATCGTCTTTGGCAGCTCGCCTGGCTCGGCGTCCACCTTTGAAACTTGTTGAAGATCGATTGCCACGGTGCTCTGGGACCTCGCGTGTCGGGGCTTGGACAGGGTCCGCAATCCTACCGGAGCGGCCCGGGCGAGCTTTGAGCCCGCTGGCTCCTCTAGCTGAAGGGCAGCTCGCTCACGACGGCGCAGGCGCCGCTGTCGCCAACAACCACAGTCGCTCCCGGCTCAGCCTCGCGTCGCACGAGTGCAAGCCCGATCGGGCCAATCACGGGGGAGACGAGCGAGCTTCCCAGGTGTCCAACCGAGCGCTCGCCCAGACGCAGCTCGGCGCCCGTCTCGACCGGCTCAGATAGACGCAAGCCACGCAGATGACGGTTCGGCTTGCCCTTGTAGAAGAGTCGCGCGACGGTCTCCTGGCCGACATAGCAACCCTTTGTGAAGCTCACAGCGCGCTCGTTCAGCCCAGCCTCCTGGGGGATCGTGCTCTCATCGAGATCGATCCCCCAGCGCGGCCTGCCGTGCTCTACGCGCACGATCTCCGCCGCCGCCTCGCACACTCCGACGGCGCCGGCGCACTCCAAGGCGGCGCGCACAGTCTCAATTGCCGAGGAATCCAGCAGCGCATCGATCCCCGCGTCTGTGCGAATCAAGCGGACAGGTATCGGGCCCAAGTCGACGACTATGTGGCCGTTCTCATGCTCGGGCATGCTCGTCGCGTCGAATGTGAACGCCTTTGCAGCCACTTCGCTGGCATTCGGCCCGACCAGTGAGAGCAGCGAGCGCTCCAACGTACGCTTGTGCAGCTCCACCTCGTAGCCCACCTTGAAGCGGCGGACCCTGTCGAACAACGCTTGCAACGCCGTGCGCTCGGTATCGAGCAGCAGCTCTGTAGGCATGCCCTGAGGGTCCTCTCCGACCGCAAGGACGCGCAGGTCGCCGAGCATCTTGCCCTTATGCGTCAGGAATGTCGCGTAGCACCCCTCACCTGGCTCCAAGCTGAGGAGCTCGTTGGTCACCTGACCATTCAGGAACTCGACAGCGCCCGAGCCGCTCAGCGCGAGCTTCCCACGCTCAGAGCGGTCAACCAGCCCGCAATGCTCTGTCAACGTCGCATACTCGCCTGCGAGTGTCGTTGCGCCCGTAGTCGCCACAGTGACTTGGAGGATAGCCGCGCTACGCTTCACGCCGATGGGCTTCGCCGACACTTTTCAGCAGACAGTCGACTCGCTCCCAGACGATTGGACCGACCTGGAGCTTGACCTGCGGCTCGCCGACGAGTCGCGCTACATCGATGCGTCTGTCTACCTCGTCACGTGCAACGCGCGGCCCTACTCGCACCACGACTGGCACTGGCGACTGCTCGTCGCCCACCGTTTCGGGCACGCCGCCTCAGCGCAGACCGTCCATGGAACACTGCGTTTGCTCGACGAAGCCGGGATCGAGGGCGAGATGGTCTTGCGCGAGCAGCGCGCCGGGCGTGTCGAGGTCACTCAGATGTGGGGTCGCCCACATTCGGTGCGCGAAGAGTTCGCGCGGCTGCGAGCGCAGTAACCCGCGGGCGACGAACACAGGGTGAGTAGATCAGTGGCGCGCGTCGTGGCGTTCATCCCCGATCTACTGTTCGGCTCGCGCGTTCAGGCGATGCTGGATAGCAGCGGGCATGCCGTGGAGCTCATAGGTGAGGCTGACGCGGTGCGTGGTGCGTTGACCGACGTAACAGTCTTGGTCGTCGATCTCACCGACGAGCGATTTCGCGGCATCGAGCTCGTGGAATCGCTGTCGACTGACGGCTTGCTCAGCGAAGTCTGCACGCTTGCCTTCTATGCCCATGTCGATGTCGACGTCCGACAGCGAGCCGAGAGCGCAGGCATCGATCTCGTCGTCCCACGCTCGCGAATGGCGCGTGAGGGCGCAGAGCTGGTTTCGCAGTTGGCTGCCGGGAAGAATGATCCAACTGTCTAAGCGGTAGGCCGTACCGGGAGCACTCAACTAGGCGGCAACGCCTCGCCGCCGCCCATCACGGCATGTTCTGCCTCAACTGGATCGAGCGGGACCAGGGCAGCGTTGGGAACCCGCTCGGCGAGCGCGACCTTGTGGCCCGCGCGCTGGAAGAGGGCGATGCGGATCACGACGCCGTGGCAGACGACGAGCGCCGGCAGATCGCTCTGCTCGATGTCCTGGAGGGCGGCGGCGATGCGGATGCCCTGCTGGGCGAAGGACTCGCCGCCCGGGAAGGCAAAGCCCGGATCGCCGTTAATGAAGCCGACGAAGCCGTCGGGGTCCTCAGCTTGGACGTCGCTGAACAGGCGATCGGTCCAGTTGCCGGCGTCGGTCTCCATCATGCGCGGCTCCTCGCGTGGCTCCAGGCCAATGCGCTTCGCGACTATGTCGGCGGTTTCGCGCGCTCGCAGCAGCGGGCTGCACCAGAGGGCCGCAAATGGGGTCCCACCAGCCCCCGCGCTCGCGCGCTCGGCGAGATCGGCTGCTTGTGTGCGCCCCGTGTCGTCGAGCGGGACCGGCAGATGGCCTTGGAAGCGGCGCTCCAGGTTATAGGCGGTCTGGCCATGGCGTGCGAGGTAGATGTCGATTGTCGGAATCACGGCGGTGGAGGATAGGGGCTTGAAAGCTCGAATCTGAATCTGGAAGCAGAACGAGATCGCTGACAGGAGGAGTCGAGATGGAAGACCGTGGAGCGTCCGCATATATAGCTGAGCTGGTGGGCACGTTCCTGCTTGTTCTCTTCATCGCGCTGATTGTGAGCGTCTTCGGCCGGGTGGGCATGCCCTTTCCGGTGTTCGCCGTGATTGGGTTGTTGCACGCATTCGTGCTGATGATGCTGATCCAGACACTTGGCGGAACATCCGGTGCGCACTTCAATCCCGCCGTCACAATCGGGCTGACCGTTGTCCGCAAGATCAAGGCTCAGGCTGCCGCCGGATACATCGTCATGCAGCTGATCGGCGCCATCGCAGGCGCTGCGCTGTGCAAGCTGATCCTGAGTGAACTGCCGATTGCGCCGAGCCTTGGCAACCCGTCCGTGAGTCCATTGCTCGGTGGGAAGACCCTGCTCGGCACCCTCTGCGAGTTGGTTGGCACATTCGTGCTCGTGTGGTCGATTGCGGGTGTCGCAATCAATCCGCGCGGCGCGCGTGATTGGGCTGGGTTCGTCATCGGCGCAACTCTAGGCTTCGCGGTGATGACCTTTGGACCGCTCACAGGTGCCGGCCTGAACCCTGCGAGGTCACTCGGTCCGGCGATCGTTGCAGGTCACTTCGCCGGTGGCTTCGGTCGCTTCCTGGTTGTGTACGTGGTTGGTCCTCTCATCGGCGGTGTGCTCGCCACAATCGGCTACAAGACGCTCGTGCTCGACCCCCAGGAGCGGATCGGGGAGCGACCGATCGACAAGCTCGCCTAACAAGCTCGCCTAAGCACTACCGCCGGCGTCGTCTCAGGCGGCGCCGGCGAGCTGAGGTCATACACTCAACGGAATGCGCCGCAGGGTCACGTTCTCGCGCAACCTAACGCTCTCTCTGTCGCGCACCTGTCGCTGCTACTGCAAGTACTGCGCGTTCGCGACTCATAAGGCTCATCTGTATGCGCCTGAGGAGGTACTCGAGATCCTCGACGGGGCGGCACGCAGGCAAGTCAAGGAGCTGCTCGTGCTCACAGGCGAGCACCCCGAGGTCAATCCACAGG
>JBAPMC010000170.1:0-5026 GCA_049278415.1 Solirubrobacteraceae bacterium | reverse complement strand
GGCGAAGGGAATGGCGCCCACGCGTGGTTGCATCACCAGCTGGCGCGTGAACTCGGGCGCGCCCTTGAAAAGCTTTGGCGTGGAGCGGCGCTCCGCATCCGGTGCAGCCAGCTCGGGCATCGGCAGTTCGTTGGCGTCGGGCGCCTTCCACGGAACGGAGAAGGCGGCAAGCGCGAGCGCGGTTACGCGTCCCGCCTGCTCCATGCGCGCCGACAGCGTGCTCAGCGAACGGCCCTGGCGCTCAACGGTGGTGTGGATCTCGAGGGGTCCCACTTCCGGCGGCGATGTGTAGTGGATCGTCAGCGAGCGGGGCGTGCGCGAGGAGTCGTCCACCGCCGCGATGAGCGCGCGCAGCAGCATCGCCGCCAGATAGCCGCCGTGCGGCCCACGCCCGGCACGCCAGCCGGGCGCGATATTGGCGCTGAATAGGGCTTGTCCTGCGTTTGGGCTACCGCCGTTTGCCTCCTCCTCGATGCGGCTGACGGCGGTGTCTCGGTCGAAGACGGTGTCCATCGCAGCCGCGAGCATATCGACAGACTGGCTATGCGGCCAGGCCGGGTTCGCGCTCAGCCGCGTACGAGCCGCTTGTAGCTGATGCGGTGCGGCCGGTCGGCGGCTGCGCCGAGGCGCTCGTGGCGCGACTCCTCATAAGCCTCGAAGTTGCCCTCGAACCACACAACCTGCGAGTCGCCCTCGAAGGCGAGCACGTGGGTGGCGATACGGTCGAGAAACCAGCGATCGTGGGAGATCACCACGGCGCAGCCGGGGAAGGCGAGCAGCGCTTCCTCGAGCGCTCTGAGCGTGTCCACGTCCAGATCGTTGGTGGGCTCGTCCAGCAGCAAGAGGTTGCCGCCGGAGCGCAGCAGCTTGGCGAGGTGCACGCGGTTGCGCTCGCCGCCTGAGAGCTTGCCGATGCGCTTCTGCTGGTCGGAGCCCTTGAAGTTGAAGCCGGCGGTGTACTGGCGCGAGTTGACCACGCGATCGCCCACCTTCAGGTGATCGAGTCCGTCGGAGATCTCCTCCCACACTGTCTTCTCAGCGTTGAGCGAGTCGCGCGACTGGTCAACGTAGGCGAGCTGCACGGTGTCGCCGAGCTGGAGCGTGCCCTCGTCGGGCGACTCGTCGCCGACAATCATGCGAAACAGCGTGGTCTTGCCGGCGCCGTTGGGCCCGATCACGCCAACGATTCCTGCGCGCGGCAAGTCGAAGGAGAGGTCCTCGATCAAGAGCCGCTCGCCAAAACCCTTGCGCAGGTCGTCCGCCACGAGCACCTTCGTGCCGAGGCGCGGGCCTGGGGGGATGTGGATCTGCACCTCGTCGAGCTTGACGTTGCGCTCCTCCGCCACGAGCTCCTCATAGCGCGCTAGTCGCGCCTTTGACTTGGTGCGCCTGCCCTTGGGGTTGGTGCGCACCCACTCGAGCTCGGCTGCAATGGTGCGCTCGCGGCCCTTCTCGCTGCGCTCTTCCTGTGCGAGTCGCTTCTGCTTCTGCTCGAGCCAGTTGGAGTAGTTGCCCTCATAGGGGATGCCCTTGCCGCGGTCGAGCTCGAGGATCCAGCCCGCCACGTTGTCGAGGAAGTAGCGGTCGTGGGTAACCGCAACGATTGCGCCCTTGTAGTCGCTGAGATGGCGCTCCAGCCAATCCACCGACTCGGCGTCGAGGTGGTTGGTGGGCTCGTCGAGCAGCAGCAGATCGGGGGCGCTCAGCAAGAGTCGGCAGAGCGCCACGCGACGGCGCTCACCGCCGGAGAGTTTGGTGACCTCCGCGTCGGGCGGCGGCAGGCGCAGCGCATCCATCGCATACTCGAGCTGCGTATCGAGGTTCCAAGCGTCTGCAGCTTCGATCTTGGCTTGGATGGCGCCGAACTCCTCGGCGGTGTCATCGGAGTAGTTGGCAGCCAGCTCGTTGAAGCGGTCGAGCAGCGCACGCGTGGGAGCAACCGCCTCTTCCACGTTGCCCTTCACGTCCTTCGACTCGTCAAGGTGGGGCTCCTGCTCGAGCATCCCTACGCTTGCGCCGGGCGCGAGCATCGCCTCGCCGCGATAGTCCTGATCGACGCCCGCCATGATGCGCAAGAGCGTTGACTTGCCCGCGCCGTTGTAGCCGAGCACGCCGATCTTCGCGCCGGGGTAGAAGGCGAGCGTGATGTCGTTGAGCACCGTCTTATCAGGCGGGTGCAGCTTCGACAGGCGGTGCATGGTGAAGATGTACTGGGAGGACACTGGCTTGCAGGATAGGACCTCGGTGGTCAGGGGCGGGAGCGGCGCAGGTCGGTAACGTGTTGTGGTCGTGCCCGGGGCCATCCTTGACATAGAGCAGCACATGCTTCTGTTGGAGATCGAGCCGCCGTTTGACAAGCGCGACGTGCAGCTCGCCCGCCGGCGCATGGCCAAGCGTTGGCACCCGGACATTGCCCCGGCTGGCAAGCAGTTCGAGCACGAGCGCCACCTGAAGGCGATCAACGAGGCCGCCGACCACCTCGAGCGCCTAGCGGAAACCTCGCGCGGTGGGAAAGTGTCGCGCAACGCCGTGAAGGTGAGCGCGGCTGCTGCGCGCCAGGCGCGCGAAGAGGCCGGCAGGCGCGCTTACGAAACCGAGCAACGCGCACGCGAGCACGCGGCCGATCGGGCTCGCAACGACCCGTTTGGCAGCCGCGTGCCCGACCACTCGGTCGTACACCGCTATGCGCGCTGCGTCTCCTATCCCGAGTGGGGGGTGGGGACCGTGGAAGGCATCTACTTCACGGGCGACAGCGAGGAGGACCAGGACGTGCAGCAGTGGGCGCGCGTGAAGTTCAGCCACGGCGTGAGGACCGTACCGGCGGGCAGCATGAAGTTCGTGGACTTCTCAAAGCCCGACCCAGCCGAGGAGCGCGTGGAGCGTTTCATGACGGCGGCGCAGCGGGCGATGGCTGAAGGCGAGTATGTGCTTGCCGCGCAGCGGCTCGTATACGCGCGTGACGCCGAACCGCGCAACGTCGGCGTCCTGCGGTTGATGACGCTGGCGTTCTGGCAGGCGGGCAATCTGGATGCGGCGGCGCGCTCAGTACGCGACTGGGCGCGCGTGGACGGCGAGCGTCCCGCGCCGCACCGCTTCGCCGCGCGCATCTACGAGGACATCGGGGCGGTGGACCTCGCCGCGGAGGCGGCGCAGCGCGCGGCTGAGCGTGGTCCCACCGACGTGGGCGCGTGGGAACGCCTGGGGCGCCTGCGACTGCAGCTGATGGATCGCGAGGGCTCTTTGCGGGCGTTTGACAGGGCGCTCAAACTGGGCGCCAACGGCGAGGTGCACGATCTGGTCGTGCAGGCGCTCGCGATCGAGCCGCGCATGACGCAGACGGCATAGCGACTGCATGATCCGGCTTGCGCCGGTCGTGGCCCGCTTGGATTGGTTGGGCTCGGAACGGGTGCGATCGTCGGCTCAGGCCACGGCGCGCAAATGCCGGTAGGGCTCGCCCGTCAACTCGCGGGCAAGCGCATCGACGATCCCCTCGTCCTCTTCCTGGCGGCCGTCGGTAACGGCGCCGATGATGGCTCGCTTGCGCTCGAGCAGCGTGGCCATCGTCTCGTCGATCGTGCCGGCTGCCAGTAGGTACCACGCGTTCACTGCGTCCTGCTGGCCGATGCGGTGGCAGCGGTCCTCCGCTTGATCGTGCTTCGCCGGAGTCCAGTCGAGCTCGAGGAACGCCACATTTGAGGCCTGGGTGAGCGTCAGCCCCTGCCCCGCAACCTCGATCGAGCAGACGATCAGTTGATTGCTGGAGTCGCCGGCGGCCTGAAAGGCGCTCAACGACGCATCCCGGGCGGCATGGCTGTCTTCGCCAAGAATGTGCAGAGCACCGGGAAAGCGCTCGAGCACGGCGCGCTGGATCTCTCGATGACGTGCGAACACCACCAGCCGCTCCCCCGATGAGCAGAAGTCATGGATCCAGGCAAGCGCTGCATGCAGCTTGCCTCGCGCGGCGAGCTTCTTGAGCGCGTTGAGGCGCACGAGGCGCTCGGCGCGCAAAGCGGCAGCCACCTTGGCGTCGAGCTCTTTCAAGTCGAGCGGTCGGCTGCGCAGCCAGGCGATCACGTCGGTCTCAGCGAGCCGGTACTCGGCTTCGTTGTCGAGCTCAACCGGCACCACGGTACGCGTCTTGGCAGGCAGCTGGGGCAGCACGTCGGCCTTCAGTCGTCGCACGAAGCAACGCGAGCGCAGGTGCCAGTGCAGACGCACGTGGGCGTCTGGTCCGCGGAAGCGCCGTCCGAACTGAGCGCCCGAGCCGAAGTCCGCTAGCCGTCCAAGGATGCGCAGCTGGGAGATCAGCTCGGGCGGGCGGTTCATCACAGGCGTGCCCGTCAGGGCGAGCACGAGGCCATCATTTGGAACGGTTGTCGCCAGGCGCGCCACGGCCTGGGTGCGCTTGGCGGCCGCGTTCTTGCAGTAGTGGGACTCGTCGAGCACGAGCGCCTTTGGGGCCATCGCCGCGAGCGACGGAGCCCGCGCGGCGAGGATGTCGTAGTTGACGACCGTAATGTCGGCGGGTGGGACCGGAGTATCGGGCCCACCACCCATGCCAGTCAGGGTTTGGGCGCTGCGCTGAGGCAGCCAGCGCTGAAGCTCGCGCATCCAGTTGAGCTTCAAGCTGGCTGGGCACACCACCACGGCTGGATAGGCGCCGTCGGCCTCAAGCGTTGCAAGCGCCTCGATTGTCTTGCCGAGCCCCTGCTCATCCGCGAGGAACGCGCGGCGTTGTGCCAGCAGATAGCTGACACCGGCGCGCTGGAACGGCTTGAGCTCGCCACCGAGGCCTGCTACCTCAAGCGACGCGTCGGTGGCGCAGGAGAGCGCCACGAGGCCGGCGGCGTGCGAGTGCTGCTCGCGGATCTCCTGCAGCACCGCGAGTGCGTCCGGCTCGATCCAGATGTCTCGCTCGGCCAGGAAGCGGTCGAGCTCCTCAACACAGAAGGGATCGGCGCGAATTGCGGGGAGCTGAGCGTGGTCGCGGTTGCGCGCGTGTGGACTGCGGCTCGAGCTGCTGGGT
>JBAPMC010000169.1:0-14937 GCA_049278415.1 Solirubrobacteraceae bacterium | reverse complement strand
ATCCCTGGTGGGTGTATGGCTCGCTCTCGCTGGAGCTCGACCTGCCGTGGCCGCTGCCGAACGTCGGCGGCTCGGTCTCGCTGTCCTGGGGCGGCAACGGGCCACCTCCGCCCGCGCCGCTTGCGCTGAGCACGGTGAGCGCGACGCTCGTCGATCACGGTGCGACCGATCGCTATGAGCTGCTCGCGCACCGCGCTGGGGTCTCCGTAAACGCCGCTGATCCGACGCAGACGATCGTTTACGATCCGCCGACACCGGCCTCGCCTGAAACGACCGGGATACTCGCGGCGCAGCCGAGCGGCTACTGGTCCTCGCTCTATCCAGGCGCCGATCTCACCACCGATCCCTCGGGCGTCATCCCTGACCTTGACCCCTTAGAGCTAGCGCGGGCGCCACTCGTCCCCCAGGACAGCCACTTCGCGCTCAACTTCGCCCATCCCGTCGCCGACCTTGCGGGCTTTGCCGGCTCCACGCCGCCGCCGCTCGAGGTTATCGAAGTGTTAGCGCCGGAAATAGTCGGCGCTGATGACATGTCGGGCATCGACCCACAGGCGCCCGCAGTGCAGTGGTGCATCCGCCACACGCTGGTACAGGTCGCCCTCTACCGCTGTGACGAAAGTAGCGAAACGGCAAGCTGGGATCTCCTCGCCGCAACACCGAAGTCCGCCCCGGACTTCAGCGTCAGCGCGCCGCTTGACCTCGCCGGCGCCTGGATCACTCCCGATCCGCTCAAGCACGTCCCCGTTGCCGGCACAGCGCTGAAGGTGGCTCCCTACACGGTCCTCGACGGCGAGGACTTCACGGTCTCCTGGGGCGGAGCTGCTGCCAGGCTCCCGACCAGCTTCACCGATCAGGGACTCCAGTTCAGCGCCGGCCCAGCTGCGTCGCCGATCGCTCTCGCGGCGCCCGTTGCGGGCGCGCCAACCGGCCTGAGACTCCAAGCCGAGGAGGCGGCGAGCCTGACGATCACATTCCCCTCGGCGGTCGTGCTAACCGGTTTGACAGGAGTGATCGTCGAGGGCGGGGAGTTTCCTTACCAGCCACCAACTGTCACAAGCGCAGGCAAGACGCTTACGCCGACGAGTACTGCTGAGGAAACGACGACCCCGATCTACACGCTCACGTTCGATCCCGACGCCGAGGCGGTGACTGAGATCGAGCTCGCCTTCGACGGGGCGCCGCTGTATCTCACGAGCCTCGCCTACAGCACCCCCGACATCAACATGCCGATTCTCCCATTCGCTCCGGCAGTGTACGCGCTCAAGACGGTGACCGGAATCGAAGCGGGCCAGGTTGATGGCAACAACAACGTCAACTACCAGCCGGTCCTCGACGGTGATCCTGTGATCGAGTTCTCCTATCTGCAATGCGCCAGCGGCCCGGCGACGGCGACGATCGAACCCCCGCCGATCAGCGCTGGCTACACCAACCCGCTCCCATACCGTCAGCCACCGGAGCCGAACCTCGCCAATGCGGCGAAAAGCCCGGCGAGCACCTTCCCGAACGGCGGACGACTCAACGACCTCACCACCTATACACAGTGGTCCTGGCCCGGCGATGGCGACACCGCCGCCTACTACGCATATGACCTCAACGTCGAGTTCACAGAGACGTATGTCAACGCGCTCTATGCAACCTTCCTGAGGAGCACCGAGCCATATGACTACGAGAGCTCAGCGCTGCCACCGGCTGTGCACCTGCGCTGCAGGGATCGCAATCAGCGCCACACACTGCTGCTGTCGCTCGCCACGCACGTGCCCTCCGCCTATCCTCAGAGCGCCATCGTGGCCGCCCTCGCCAACGTCTCACCACCGCCAACGATCGCCCCACCGCGGCGCTCCCCCATCTCCGTTGCCGGCCGCGGCGCCGCGTTGCCGACCGCCTTTGCGAACGCGCTCTCGATCCCAACCGGTGGTAGCGATGAGAGTGTGTCGGCCTCAGCCGTGGCCGCCGCACAGGCAACAATCGACGCCCTGCCCGATTCGGGCCTCGCAACACGCGTGGACACCCTAGCCCTACCGGCGCTGCGTGCCGCGATCGCCAACGCAGGACTCGACCTTCAGCCGACGGCGATCGGCTCAGCGTTCGCCGTCAATCCCGCTTTGCACACAGCCATCGCCCACGAGCTCGCGGAGCTCGCCGCCGCGACGAATGCTCAGCAGCTGTGGTTCGCACCGTTTGCTCCGCAGACGCGCTACACGGTCGATGTCGTAGCCGGCCCGGTGCGTGTCGGCAGAGACGATCGCTTCAACGCCGCCAACATCGCTGGTCCGAGCGCTAACTCGCTTTACGCTGTGTTCGCTGCGAGCGACGCGATCCACGCGCTTGCCGCGCTCGAGGGGTATCTCGCCGAGGAGGATGCGCTCACCACTTTGCAGCGAGTGCAGTTCACGACATCTCGCTATGCGACGTTCGGCGATCAGCTTGCGAATGTCCTCGCCCAGACCGAAGGCGACGCAGATACGCCCGTTCGGCGCTACGCGGCGCCGGCTGGCGCAGACGCGCCGACTTGGCTGTCGAGCGCAAGCACTGAGGGCGCCCGTGTCCACGCCAGCGGAGAGTATCTCGACGCGCGCGAGAGTCTCGCCGCGATGATGGGTCGCTTCGACCCGCTCTTCGACGCCAACCAGGCAGCGCCGCCGCCAGACCCGACAACAGGCGACGGCGAGCAGGCCCTGGCCGCTCAACGCAAGGCCACCGAGACTGCGTGGGAGCAGTTTGCGAGCGCAACCGCGGCGACGTTCGACGGTCTCATCGCCGAGCTTGGACAGCCGGGGCTCATCAGCTCCGCAAGCGTGCCGCCTCCGCCTGACACCGAGCTGTCACTCCTAACCGCCGATGAGGACAAACGCGTCTTGGCCCTGCTGCTCTGCTCTCCGGAGCCACTGCCATGGCGACGGATGTGGCAGTGGACCATGCTCACCCCCTCGGGTCCACGGGCAAGGGGCCTCAGAGGAACAACGATCTTGTGGTCGACAGATCAGACGCGCGCTCTGATCGTCCCGCTGGGTAACCCGGTGGGTAGCCATGCCCTCACACTCGGCTTCCAGGGGAACATCGGAGCAGAGGTGGCATGTATCACGATGCAAACAGTCAGCGTCAGCGAAACAGCGGCGTGCGCTCCGATCCTCATAGCCCCTGAGCCGCCCATTCGCCGCCCTCCGATCCGGCTCGGGCCAGCCATCTAGCCTGCGCGCCAGTGGAGCACCTTTGTTGCCGAGGTGCTTCTAGGAGCGCAACTGTCTCGCTGACGTCTATCCATCCGCTTGCTCGATCAACCGCTCGAGCACTTTGGAGAGCTGGCCACCCTGCCAAGCGATTGGCGAGCTCTCAGGCTGCTCAACGATCAGCCTCGCCCCACAGATCGCGGATGCGTAGCGCTCAGCGACCGCAAGCGGATGGGTGGGATCAGCCTCGTCGCGGCTTCCGACGACCACAGTGGGGACGTCGATTTGCGCGAGCTCCTGCCAGCTCTCGAAGGGTCTCGAGCGGGGAACGGCTTCGAGTGCATCGGCTACAGCGAGCGGGTGCTCGTGCGCAGAGAGTCGCTGAAGCAGCACCTTGGCCACAGTATCCCGCCAGCGTAAAGGGATCGGGTTGAGATCGTAGGCGTCTAGGAACCCCTCTGCTCCCCCTTCTCGTAGACCCTGTGCGAGCCTGTCCCAACCAGCGTAGGCGCCAGACTCCGCCTGCAGGTCGGGGTCGAACGCCGGCGTTATCAAGCCAAGCGCGACAACTCTTTGAGGCTGGAGCAAGGCGAAGCGCAACGCCGTCTGAGCGCCCATCGAAGCTCCGGCGAGCGCCACGCGCTCGATCTCCAGCCCATCTAGCAGGGCCCGTAGGTCTTCTGTAAGGAGCTCGTACGTATAAGCGTCGGAGGATGAAGCCGGGCTCGAGCGGCCGTGACCGCGCGCGTCATAGGCAATTGTGCGGTAACCGGAGCGCTCGAGCGAGCTCGAGCCCATGATGACGTAGCGCCGGGTTGCGGTGAGACCGTGCAGAAGCACGATCGGGATGCCGCTGCCGCGCTGCTCGCCGGAGAGCTGCACTCCCAAGCCTGCCTCGATATCGAACTCGACAGCGGCGCTAGTAGGCATTGACGGCGGCATGCTCGCGCACGAGCTCCACCGAGCGCTGTGGCTGCTCCCAGAAGAACAGATGGCCGACGTCCTCGAAGATCTCAAGACGTGAACCAGGGATGAGCTGGGCGATCATGTGGCCGTTCTGGACAGGCAGCATCTCATCGAGCGTGCCGTGAATCACGAGCGTAGGGACATCGATTTGGGCGAGCCGCTCGCTTGTGTTGTGCCCGGCGATTGCGCGCATCTGCTCCATGATCACGTGGATCGGGACGCCGTAGCGCAAACCGTTCTGTAGAAATGTCGCGTACGCACCCTCATCGGCGGCGAAGCGCGGGGAGACGTTGACCTCCCAGGCTGTGCGAATCGCACGTTCGCGATCACCCGAGGACATGCCTTCTGCGAGCCGGCTAAGTACCTCCTCGCTTGTGAGAGCGCTGCCCTCACCGCCGCTATAGGTGCAACCGAGCACCAGAGCATGCACAAGCTCGGAGTGTCCGAGCACGAGCTCCTGAGCAACCATGCCACCCATCGAGATGCCCATGACATAGGCCGAGTCGATCTCGAGCGCGCCTAGAAGTCCGGCGGCGTCCTCGGCTAGCTGGGCGATCGTAAACGGCTCACCGGTCTTTGTGGACTCGCCTGTGTCGCGGTGGTCGTAGACGATGGTTTCGAAGTCTCGACCCAACTCATCGAGCAGCGGCTTGCCCCAGGCGTGCTGTGTACCGCTCATCCCCATGATCAGCAGCAACGGCGGACCGTCACCGGCGCGCTGGAAGCTGAGCTCGATATCCCCTGCCTTGGCGAGCGTCATCGTCCGAGAAGATTACACCGGCAGCTCGAGCTGTCCGGCGGCCGCTTTCGCTTTCAAGTGCTCATTGGCCCGGTCGCCCCGCGATGCGAGCCCGGCGACCCGCACGCCCAGCAGACGCACGGGACGAGGCGGCGCGTACTCCTCGAGCAACTCGAGCGCCACACGTGTGACCTGCTCGGCGTCGCAGGTGGGCGCCGCCATGGTACGTGCTCGTGTGACGGTGGAGAAATCATTTAGTCGCACCTTGATGCCGATCGTGCGCCCGTGATTGTCGTGCGCAGAGAGACTTGCACACAGTTCAGTCGCCATCCGCGCAAGCGCTTCGCGCAACAGAGCGGGATCGTTGATGTCCTCGTCGAAGGTGCGCTCGCGCGACTCCGAGATGACCTTGCGCGCCTCACTCACCTCGCCGTCGTGTTCAAAGCGCGCGCGCCGGCGCAGCTCACGACCGTGGTTGGGACCGAAGCGCTCGACGAGCAGCTGCTCGGGCGCACGGGCGAGCTCGTGCAGCGTGCGTAGCCCCATCGCCTCGAGCCTCGCCGCCGTCTTGGGGCCGATGCCCGGAACGAGGCCGGGAGGGGCGCCCCCGAAGCGCTGGCAGGCCTGCTCACGGGTGAGCGTGAGAAAACCGGCGGGCTTCTCCGCGTCGGAGGCCACCTTCGCGACCAGCTTGTTTGGTCCGATTCCCACAGAGCACACGAGCTCGGTGTCAGCCTTGATGTCGGCGAGGATCCGACGCATGGCCGCGCGTGGGGAATAGAGGCTGCTCAGGTCTAGGTATGCCTCGTCGAGCCCTACCACCTCGACGCGCTCGACGTGAGAGCGCACGACGCCCATCAGGCGCCGGGACACTTCACGGTAGTGCGCCCCATCTGGGGGCAGAAAAACGGCCTGGGGGCAGAGTCTGCGTGCTCGCGCAGCCGGCATCGCTGATCCGACGCCATAGCGGCGCGCCTCATAGCTTGCCGTGGTGACCACTGCTCGCGGTCCGCTCCCCGCTACCACCACCGGCAGACCGCGCAGCTCTGGATGGCGGTTCAGCTCGACAGATACATAGAACGCGTCGGCGTCGAGGTGGGCCACACATGGCTCCGGAGGATCGGCGGACTCAGACGTCGCGTGCGTAGGGAAGACTCCGGTTGCGATTGACACGATGACTCGAATCTAGCGTGGGCCACGGTCGCGCCGAGCTCGAGGCTCTCGTGATTGCCTCGAGCTATGCGCTGGCGTCGATGTTCAGGCGCACGTAGTCCACAACGACCGGCTCTGCCAGCACGTCAAGCGCATCGTCCATGAATCGATCGCGCAGCTCCGCGGGCAGCTGTTGCACATGCGGACCTAGGACGATCGTGGCGAGGAACTCTCGCGGATGCTCGGGCTGGCGAGGCGCCGGCGTAAGCCAGCACTCGGCGGATGCGAAACCTGCTGACAGCAGACGCTTCTGCGTCTGCTGCGCTCCCGCATAGTTCCACGGCGCCTGCCAGCCGACGAAGTGCTCGGCGTAGGGCTCGCGAGCGAGCACTACACCGACCTTGCCGCGCAGGACGTCGATGTTGCCTTCCCCCCCACACTGCGCAACGAGCCTACCGCCGGGACGCAGAGCGGCGCGCAGGCGCCGAAAAAGCCGATCATGATCGGAGATCCAATGAAAGGTGGCTGTGGAGAGAATCGCGTCAACTGGTCTCTCCAGCTCGAGATCGAGCAGATCGACCACACGGATGTCCGCCTCCAGCCCCAGTCGCCGCCTAGCGGCGTCGACCATCGAGGCGGACTGGTCCACGGCTATTACGTGGCCTTGTGGCAGCTTCTCAAGCAGTGCCTGAGTGATGCGTCCAGACCCGCAGCCGGCATCGAGAACGAGCTCTCCACCCTTGAGATCCAGTCGCTCGAGCACCTCGAGCCCAAGCGCCTCCATTGTCCCGGAGATCCGGTCGTAGGTTGCTCCGTCCCAGTCACGCACACCCGACATACAGGTGTACGTTATCACATATGGGCGAGGATTCCTGCCAGCCTTGCACGCTGGCGCTTGGCGCCGCCGAGCATCGCCGAATCGACTTGTGCGCGCTTGTAGAGCCAGTGGACGTCGGCCTCCCAGGTAAACCCAATCCCACCGTGAGCCTGGATCGCGGAAGCTGTGACCTCGACTCCAGCCTCAGACGCGGCGGCCTTCGCCATGGCGGCCGCCTCCCCCAGGCGCTGTGGATCGGCGTCAGCCGCCCATGCGGCAAAGGCTGTGGTGGAGCGCGCCTTCTCCGTGTCGAGCAACATCTGCGCGCAGCGGTGGGATACCGCCTGGTAGGCGCCCACAGGCGCCCCGAACTGCTTGCGCTCCTTGACATATGCGACGGTCATCGCGAGTGCGCGGTCGCAGACCCCGACGAGCTCTGAGGCGATTGCAACCAGACAGCGGTCGAGACCGGCGGCAACATCGCCGGCAAGCCCCTCCCCTACATCGACCGGAGCGCTCACCCGAGCGGTAGGCCGCGTGGGATCGATCGAGTTGACCTGCTCGATCTCAGCCTGATCGGGAGTGAGCACACGCGCCTCGCCATCTTCGACGAGCACCAGAAGCTGCGCGGATGGCGCCCCGACCACTAGCTCGGCTACACCGTCGTTGGCCATACCGAGCGCCCCAAGCTGCTCACCTCCGGCTAGACCCGGGAGCCAGCGGGCGCACTGCTCCTCAGAGCCCGCCTGCTCGATCACTGCCGAGGCGAGCACCGTTGGCAGCAGCGGCACAGGCGCCACGGTGCGCCCCAGCTCCTCACACAGGATGGACAACTCGACAAGGCCGAGCCCCTGACCGCCGTGAAGCTCAGAGATCGCGATCCCCGGCCAACCGAGCTCGCACAGCTCACGCCACAGACCGTCGTCCAGGCGGCGCCCCTCGGCGTACTCACGCACGCGCTCGGGTCGCGCCCGCTCGGTGAGCAGCTCGCGTGCAGTGCGCTGAATTTCGCGCTGGTCGTCGCTGAGCCCGAAGTCCATGCTTGTCCGCTATGCCCTAGCAGCCTTCAGCCGTGGCAGGCCGAGCACGCGCTCGGCGATGATGTTCTTGAGCACCTCTGTAGTGCCGCCCTCGATTGTGTTGCCGCGCGCACGCAACAGCTCATAGCTCCAGCTCGTGCCGCTGGTGAGCGCGGCAGGACCGACGATCTCCGCCGCAAGCTGGGTGAGTCGCTGGTTGGTGTCAGACCACAGCCACTTCACGAGCGAGCCCTCCGGGCCCGGCTGCCCGTAGCGCTCGATGTCGGTGAGGCCCTTCCACGCCAGCAGCCGGATCGACTCGCAGCGAATGTGCAGGTCAGCGAGCGCGTCGGCGTACAGCGGATCTTCGAGCAGCCCGCGCTCGCGTGCGAGCTTGATCGTGTCATCCAGCAGCTGGCGCATACGAACCTGCAGCACGAAGCCAAGTCCGGCGCGCTCGTTCATGAGCGTGGTAAGCGCCACCTTCCAGCCGTTGCCTACTCCTCCGACGATGTTCTCCTCGGGGATGCGTGCTTCCTCGATGAACAGCTCGTTGAACTCGTCCTCACCGGTGATCTGACGCAACGGCCGAACCTGTACGGCGTCCTGCTCCATGTCCATCAGGAAGTAGGTGAGACCCTTGTGCTTCGGCACGTCGCTGTCGGTGCGAGCCACAAGCATGCACCACTTGGAGTACTGGGCGCCGCTTGTCCACACCTTCTGACCGGTGACCACCCACTCCCCGCCGTCCTTCACCGCGCGGGTCTTCAGCGCCGCGAGATCCGAGCCGGCGTCGGGCTCGGAGAAGCCCTGGCACCAGATCTCCTCGGCGGAGAGGATTGGCGCCAGATAGCGCTCCTTCTGCTCGTCGCTACCCCATACCATCAAGGTTGGACCGCCAAGCAGCAAACCGAGCACGTTGGCGGGCAACGGCACGCGGGCTCGTCCGATCTCTTCGAAGTAGATCGCCGACTCAGTCAGCGAAGCACCGCGTCCCCCGTACTCCGCGGGCCACGCCGGTGCGGCCCAACCGGCGTCGTACAGCCGCCTCTGCCAGTCGCGACGCCACCCATAGTGGGCGTCTTCCCCGCCGTCGCTTGGCTCCGCAGCAGGAGGGTTATCGGCAAGCCACGCACGTAGCTCTTCGCGGAATGCGATCTCGCGCTCGTTGAACGTCAGGTCCATCGGCGCACCCCAAAAATGCGGGAGTTACGGATAGTCATTCGAGCATTGAACTACGTGGAGCCGGCATACGGCGTCCCGGCGCCTACTCAGAGCTCGTGGATCTGCGACACATTCGGCGAACGGCGATCGCTGTGCACCACCAGCTCGTCGACCTCCAGCCGCCCGACTTTCAGCTCACCCACCTCGAGCCGGTCGACCGCGGCGCGCTTGATCGCCAACCGACGAATAGCTACCGCGCCGATCGCAACAGCCCCAAAAGCACTTGCCCCGAGTGCGAAGGAGCCGACGGAGACAGAGCCGACGGAAAGGGCACGCTTGCCTGCCCTCTTGCGCTTTGAAGCCCCACGATTGCGGCGGCGAGCGCGCTTTACCTTGCGAGCCAAGCGCGTCACGCGCCAGGCAGCCACCGTGAGGGTCGCGACCTTTTTGCCTGTGCTCTTGCGAGCAGGGCCTTTAGTTTTATTCCTAGTAGCTCTCTTCACAGTTCTTCCAGCTCTCTTCGCGGTTCCATGGGGCAGCGTGCCGCGTGCCAGTTCAGCCTGTAACGGTAGCTGCCCGCGAGAGACTTGCGGTAAACGACGAGGCGCAGCCGATCCGCGCCTCGTCGCAAGAGCCCGCGGCGCCTCAGCGGGTGCTCCATACCTCGCCAACGCCTTCGAACCCGAGCGCCCGCTTGGTGGCTTCGGTTAGATCGAATTCGCGTCCCGCAACATATGGTCCGCGATCCACCACCGGTACGCGCACCGAGTGTCCTCCGTAGCGGAGCGTGACGAGCGTGCCACAGGGAAGTGTCTTGTTGGCCACTCCCAGCGTAGAGCCAGTGAGCTGGCCACCGCACGCGAGACTACCTCCTCCGCCGTACCAAGAGGCTCCGGCGAGCCGGTAGGAGCTCAAGCGCCCAACGTTGCGCTGCGCACGGAGATCGCGAGGGTCGCCGGCGAACAGGACGCGCACACGCTCGGTGAGCAGACGCCGCGGGGTGTAGCGCAACACAAAGCGACCCCGAGGTCGCGTGAAGCTCTGCGAGATGGTGCGCCAACCGTGACGCCCCAGCCGCTGCAGGTCAACCGTACGTCCTGGCAAACCAGGGCGCAAAGCTCCGGCAACGATCGCCGAGCTCCCGTCGAGCACGTCAAGATCGATCCTGTGTATCCGCAGCTTCACCTGCGCAGGCGGTAGCGGCAACACAGGATCGATCAACTGAGCAACCGACGTGCCGACGGGAGTTGCGGGAATTCCCGGTAGCGGTATTGAGCCGGGAACCGACGGCACGGTTGCATCGGCGACGCTGCCAACGGGTATGACGGTGAGCGCTGCGGCACAGGTCAAGCTCGCGCCAAGCAACGCCGGCTGGGCGCGCAGAACGCGCCCCTTTATGTGCGGCCTCAACAAAGAGGTCCTCCTCGGTGTCTCCGCCTACGGGGTTAGCTGTCGGGCTCACGTCCGCCGGCAGCACGAATCCGTACGCGCTCCGGTCGGCGTTACAGCCGCATCAGCGGCCGATTCGCCCCATCCGGGCCCCAAACAGCAGGCTCGGCAGTGGGTCCCCCGCTCGTCTCCATCCACGAAGACGACTCGGCAGGGTTAGGCAATCCGAGAGACGCTAACCGACAGGTGGACACACGCTGTGTGAGAAAGATCACACTCTGTCAACCTGCCCTCACAGATCAAGGCAGATCGCACCCCCGCATCTGCAGGGCGTCGAGAACGACGGCTGCTACTCCTCCTCCTCGCCACGAGTCGCCCCGCCGAGCCCGCTGAGCATCATCGCCTCGGCCATGCGCAATAGGCCAATAGTCGTGTGCGGGCGCGCTTCGCTGCTGCGCACTGACACATCGGAGCCATGCGGTCCGAGCACCTCGACAATCGTGCACACATTGCCGATCTCGCAGTCATCTCCATAGCGTCCTTCGAGCGCCTCCATCTGTGCCGCTACGACTTGCCCGATCTTCGATTGGTCAAATGTCATATTGCGAGTCCTCCTGAGGGAATTGGCTTGGTGTTCGATACCCGGGAGTCTCATGCGAATCAGGCTGCATCTAGATACTCGCGCAGCGCCCTGCGGATAACCACAGAGGTCGTCTCGTGATCGCGTCGAGCTCTCTGGACCAGCGCGTCCCGAAGCTCGGGCTCGAGGCGTACCGATTCGACACTGGCCGCGGCTGACCCTCTCGGCGGTCGCCCAACCCGCCGTTGCAAAGTCTCCTCGACGTCGTAGCCAGCCTCAGCCTTACTGGCCAGCTTCTCTACCAGACCCTCGGTGATCGGTCTCCCGCTTGCCGTCCTGCCGTGCTCCTTCCCAGCCATCCTCAGCCTCCCGACAGTAGTCGCCGATACTTGTCCCGCATCTCCATCGCATGGATTGCCAGTTCCGATCCGTCATCACGCCAGATCGTGACAACCTCCAACAGCTTCCCGTCTCTAGCCGGCCCTAGATATAGGCATGTGTCGTCATCTTGTCGGTCTATGGCCATTGCGTGACTCCTTGCGTGCTCGATGTCAGCGTCGGGCACCCCGTGCTTGCGTGCAGACGTGTGAACCCCGAACCGAGAATTGTAATACGAAACCATCGGTTCACGGCGCCTATGCGGAGCAGGCATGCTGAGTGCTGATCATTGTCTGCACTCTAAGGTTCACCTGCGACGAAACCTCGCAGACAACGACTGAGCCGACACCTCTCCATAGCTCCGAATACGATCCTCTAGGCCATGCCCCTCCAACCCCCCTTCTCCAACTACGAGCACGAGATCTACGTCGCCGGGATGCTGGCTGGTCGCAAGCCTACGAGGCCGATTGACTGGCGCGAGCTGGAGCGCGATGCGTATGCGATGCTCCCGCGGGGGCCGCGCGGATATATACAGGGCGGCGCTGGGCTTGGCGAGACGATACGAGCGAACCGCGAGGCGTTTGATGATTGGCGGATCATCCCCCGCATGCTGCGCGACGTATCCGAGCGCTCGCTCGAGCGGACGGTGCTGGGCACGAAACTCTCCGCTCCGCTGCTGCTCGCGCCGATTGGCGTGCAGACGGTGGCCCATCCCGACGGTGAGTTGGCGAGCGCCCGCGCGGCCGCACACGTCGGCGTTCCGCTGATTGCGAGCACCGCCGCGTCGCACACGATCGAGCAGATCGCCGAGGCTGCCGGCGAGCAGTCGTGCTGGTACCAGCTGTACTGGCCGCGCGATCGCGAGCTTGCGCGCAGCTTCATCGAGCGCGCCGAGAAGTCCGGCTATGAGGCGATCGTGGTGACGCTCGACACGTGGCTACTTGGCTGGCGCCCGGCCGACCTGACCGACGGCTTTCTGCCGTTCCTGCGCGGTGAGGGCAACGCAAGCTATCTCCAAGACCCGGTTTTCCGCGCCGCGCTCCCAAAGCCGCCGGAGGAGGATCTGCCCACCGCCGTCGCCTATTGGGCCTGGCAATTCTCCAACCCGTCCGTCACGTGGGCCGACCTGGCATTCCTGCGCGAGTGCACGAAACTGCCGATCGTCTTGAAGGGCATCCAGAGCCCCGAGGATGCCCTGCTCGCAGTTGAGCACGGCATCGAGGGAATCATCGTCTCGAACCATGGCGGGCGACAGGTGGACGGCGCCATCGGCTCACTGCAGGCACTGCCGGGCGTGGTGAAGGCCGTTGGAGGGGACTGCGAGGTGCTGTTCGACAGCGGCATCCGCTCAGGCGCCGATGCGCTCAAGGCCCTCGCGCTCGGCGCACGGGCCGTCTGTCTCGGCCGCCCATACGTATGGGGCCTGGCACTCGGCGGCGAACAGGGTGTCATCGACGTGCTCCGCGCCTTCCTCGCCGAGCTGGATCTCAACATGGCGCTTTCCGGGCATGCGAGCATCGACGAGGTCGGGATGCATACGCTCGTGGCTAACCCATAGGCGCCTCCCAGCGACCAGGGTGACCTCGCCAATTCGCCTTCGCGTCCCGTTCAGGCAATCCTGTCGGACAAGGAGATGTGAAGGTACGCAATGTGATCCGGATGATCGAGAAGGATGGCTGGCAATTTGAGCGTCAGCGCGGAAGTCACCGTATTTATCGCCATCCCGAGAAGCCAGGCACTGTGACGATCGCCGGAGCCCGCAACAGGGACTTGCAGCCAGGTACACTGGGAAACATCCTGTGGCAAGCTGGAGTGAAGGGACGCAAAAATGACTGAGTATGTGGTCATCTACGAGCACGGTCCTACCAGCTGGGGCGCGTATTGCCCCGACCTTCCTGGCTTGGGCGTGGCGGCAGCGACTCGCGAGGAAGCAGAGCAACTGATCCGTGAGGGCATCGGATTGCACATCGGCAGCCTTCGCGAGCATGGCGACCCTGTGCCGGAGCCGACAAGCGCGGCCGGAGTTGTGGCCATCGCTTAGCGTGCCATTCGCGGCACAGTCTCCAAGCCAAGCTGGCCCTCTTCCTTACAAGCCCATCCAGGCTCTTTTGACGCACCGGCGTTGACGTCGCGCTCGAGACCCGCGACAATCACAGCCGATGTCAAACCCTGACCGCCTGACCGGCCTGGACTCGGCCTTCCTGCACATTGAGGATCACGGCTCGGCGCACATGCATGTGGCGTCGGTGATGGTGTTCGAAGGTAGGGCTCCGGGGTACGACGAGTTCGTCGATCACATCCTCTCGCGCCTGCATTTGGTGCCGCGCTACCGCCAGCGGCTCGCGTTTGTGCCGTTCGACCAGGGCCGGCCGGTATGGACGGACGACCCTCATTTCAACCCTCGCTATCACATCCGCCATACCGGGCTTCCCCGCCCCGAAGACGAGGCGGAGCTCAAGCAGCTCTCCGGACGCATCTTCTCCCAGCGCCTGGATCGCTCTAAGCCGCTGTGGGAGCTGTGGCTCGTGCAGCACATGGCGGGCGACCGCTTCGCAGTGATAGCGAAGACCCATCATGCGCTCGTGGACGGGATCTCGGGCGTGGACATTACGACGGTGCTGTTCGACGTCTCACCTGAGCCTTCCGGCGCCGCTCGACCCCAGGCGCCGTGGGTTGCGCGTCCACTGCCGGGGTCGGCGAAGCTGTTGGCGGACGCCCTGCTCGAGCGCTCGACTGCTCCCGCCGAGATGCTCCGTGGGGCTCGCGCGGTGTTGCGAAGGCCGCGTCGCGCGCTTGCCCATGTCAAGGACGCGGTTGTGGGGGTTGGCGCAACCACGCTCGCGGGGATCAACGCGCCGGCGCCGCCGAGTCCGCTGAACGTCGATATCAGCGCCCACCGTCGCTACACCTGGATCGACGCCGATTTGGCGCAGTTCAAGGCGATCAAGAACGCGCTCGGCGGCACTCTGAACGATGTGGTGCTGGCGGCGGTGAGCCTCACGCTCGGGCGCCACATGCGTGCGCAGGGCTATGACACCGAGGGCTTGGTGTTGAAGGCGATGGTTCCCGTCTCGATACGCGCCGATGTGGAGCGTGGCGCCCTTGGCAACCGCGTGACGGCGATGTGGGCGCCACTACCGGTGGGGGTGGTCGACCCGATCGAATGCCTCGCCCAAGTGCACATGGACATGGACGACCTGAAGGACTCGGGCCAAGCGGTGGGCGCGGAGGTGCTCACCAACCTCGCGGGCTTCGCTCCGCCGACGATCCTCAGCCAGGCGGCCCGCCTGCAGGCACGTCAGCGCTTCTTCAACCTCGTGGTCACAAACGTACCCGGACCTCAGTTCCCGCTCTATCTGTTGGGACGCCGTTTGAAGGCGCTCTACCCGGTGGTGCCACTCGCACGACGCCAGGCGTTGGGGATTGCGGTGATGAGCTATGACGGCCACTTGGGTTTCGGTTTGATTGCGGATTACGATGCGCTGCCCGAGATCGAGCTGGTTGCACGTGAGCTTGAGCGCTCGATCGCTGCTCTGGCGAAGGCGGCCGGGGTAGGTGGCCGTCCT
>JBAPMC010000168.1:0-7570 GCA_049278415.1 Solirubrobacteraceae bacterium | reverse complement strand
CTTCGTAGCCGATGCTTGGCCCCAAAGCCTTGGATGCCACGCAAGAGGATGCTGCTGCGGATTCCGTGGCGAGCGTGAGTGTCGAGTAGCTCCTCGGCGAGCAGACGTCCTTGCACGCGACTGCGCTCTCCAAAATAGGTTGTGAGCTTCACTGCCTCCTTACTCATCGCTCGTCTCCTCTAGCGACCGGTCCTCTTGTCGTACAGAGTTGATCGCTCACAATGCCCAGCCGATCGACCTGCCAAGCAAAGCGGCGCCGAGACCTATGACGACACTCACGAGCACGTTGAGGGCTGCTTGCAGCAACTGTCCGTCCTCCCCGAGACGATGGGTCTCGAGCATCCACGTCGAGAATGTGGTGTAGGAGCCGATGGCCGCAGATCCCGCAAGCAGCAGCGCTTCGCCAGACAGCGCCAGCCCGGTGAGCAGCCCGAGGACAAACGCGCCGCTGGCATTCACTGCAAGCGTCCCGAACGGGAAGCCTGAGGAACTGCGCGAGGAGACGGCTCCGTCGAGTAGAAACCGCGTGATCGAGCCAAGGCTGCCGAGGATCGCAACTGCGATCCACGCGGCCGCGCTCACACGACCCCTCTCTGATTGTGCAGGACTCGTGGGCTCACGCTAGTGATCTCACACGGCGAACGAGCGCAGAGGAGAGGAACACTGCGAGATACCCGCCGATCACGCTTGCGAGGAGGTAGCTCGTTGCGAGAGCATATTCGTCGCGGTCAGCCATCCGCAGCAACTCGATTTGCACAGTCGAGAAGGTAGTGAGTGCGCCGCACAGACCAGTGCCCAACAGTGGGCGGCGCAATGTTGAGACAGGTAGACGCTCCTGCAGGCGTGTCACGAAGTAGCCGAGCATCACTGCTCCGGCGATGTTCACGGCGAATGTCGCCCAGGGCCATTGACCGGCACTCGAAGGGAATGCTCGAGCCATGCCGATTCGGGCGAGCGCCCCGAGTGACCCACCGCACGCAATCGCAACCAGCTCTGGAAGGTCGATGCCAGGGTCGGAGACGTGCTTGTGCGTGTCAGTTGGGGCGGCTATAGGTGGTCCTCTGTCAGGCGGTGCTCGAGGGGGGCTTGTACCCTAAGGCTCATGCCAGATAGCCAGGCTTGGGCGCACGCTTGTCGGGCCTTGCGGCACTTGGCACGTAGCGCCCTCCATCGCCACGCAGAAGCAATCCCTGCAGCTCCAGTTCGGTGAGGGCGAGCGCCACATTGGTTGGCTTGGCGCCACGCGTGGTGAGCTTTGCAACCGTGTCCTTGCCTTCACCAACTTCTTCGAGCACCTTCTGAAGCTGCGGTTCGAGCTCTATCGACGGTTTAGGCGCTCTGCGCATACCTACGCCGTAGAGCAGGTCGAGTGCATCTTGTGGGTCTCTTATCAACCTCGCCCCTTCCATCAGCAGTGAGTTCGTCCCTCTGGATGCGGGCGAGCAGACGCGTCCGGGTACGGCTGCCACCGGTCTCCCGAGCGCCCGCGCCAAGTGCGCGCACGCCAGCGCCAATGGATGCTCCTCCGCCTCGACCACGATCACAAGGTGGGCGAGCAGTGCGAGCGTTCGAGCCCGGGCGGACTCGCCCCAGCGCAAGGCTCGCAGACTCGATGGTGTCTCGGATATCGCGCAGCCGCTACTGATAACGCGGCGGTAGAGAGAGCTACAGTGCGCGGGCGAGCAACGCTCCAAGCCGCCAGCCATCACAGTCAACGTGGCTCCACTCGCTTCTAGAGCCCCGGAGTGCACAGCGCTTGCAATCCCTTCCATGAGCCCTGATGCCACCGTCACACCCGATGCGGTCAGGCTATAAGCCAGAGAGCGGGCGGTCTCCATGCCGTAGTCGCTTGCCTTGCGGGTTCCTACTATCGCAACGACCCTCTCCTCGAGCGTCCCCGCCAGCCGCTCCAGGCCGCCGTGCACGCCGAGCATGTGCGGAGCTAGACGTCGGTCTCGCAGGCCCGTCGGATAGGCGCCGTGATGCTGACAGATCATCTGTATCTCCGTGCCTGCTCGTGCCTGTTTTGGCTCCCACTGTGCGTATGCGGTCTGCAACTCGGCTCGTCGCCGTCCACCGATCGCATCGATCAGCTTTGCGTCTGGCAGTTCGAGCAGGCTCCAGAAACGTGAGAGCTCGCGCGCCCGGAAGTCAAGCCCGACGCTCAGCTGCTCGAGCAACCAGCTACGCCGCTCGCATTGTGGGCAGGCGCCGCTCACGCCGCGCGACAGCCTGAGACGCAGGCTTCCGCTCGTAGCGAGAGCGCCCTAGAGAGATGCTCGAGCCCAACCCGCTCGCTGCCCTTCAAATCAGCGATTGTGCGTGCCACGCGCAGAGCCCGGTGCTGTCCTCGTGCGCTCAGCAGCCTGCGCTCCTGACTGTCCGCCAGCATCCTCTCCCCGCGCTCGTCCAGCCTGACGTGCTTGCGCAGCATGCGTGCATCCATCTGAGCGTTCACCAGAATCCCGTCGTCTCTCAGTCTGGCCGCCTGACGCTCGCGTGCCTCGATCACCTGATCGCGAGCTTGGGAAGAGCTCGTTGCGGGCTTGCCGCCTAGATGGTCGACCGTTGTACGTTCCATGCCCACGAGCAAGTCCATGCGATCAAGCAGCGGCCCGCTCAAACGGCGACGGTGGCGCGCGAGGTCGGCTTCACTGCAGCGGCAGCGCTCCTGCTCGCCCGCGTAGCCACAAGGACAGGGGTTGGTGGCGGCGACCAGCATGAAGCGTGCCGGGTAGACGGCAGAGTGTCTCGCTCTTACGATCGCCACGCGGCCGTCCTCGAGCGGTTGACGCAAGGCGTCAAGCGTTGGGCGTGCGAACTCCGAGAGCTCATCCAGGAACAGCACACCGTTGTGGGCGAGCACCACCTCGCCAACCCATCCACGCCGTGCGCCGCCGATCAGCCCTGCAGTCGTGATGGAGTGGTGAGGCGCCCGGAATGGACGCTCGGAGTGCAGCTCACCGCCAGTGAGCCTGCCGGTCACGCTGTGTATGCGCATCACCTCGATCGCCTCTGAGCGCTCGAGTGGGGGCAAGATCGAGGGCAGTCGCTGTGCGAGCATTGTCTTGCCTGTGCCGGGTGGGCCGCTGAGTAGGCTGTTGTGCGCACCGGCGGCGGCGATCGTAAGTGCTTTTACAGCCTCTGGCTGGCCGCGCACGTCCTCGAGGTCGGACTGCTGTGGGGCAGTGCTGTGGAGCAGCGAGCGAGTGTGTCGTGGCATAGGGTCGGGTGCGCCGCCGGACAAAACGCGCACCGCGCTCGAGAGGCGCTCGACAACGCCGATCTCGAGCCCCTCGACGAGCGTTGCCTCATACGCGTGGGCGGAGCCCAGAACGAGCATTCGCAACCCTGCCTTCATTGTCGCCTCGGCGACTGCGAGCGTGCCGTAACTGGCTCGAACCTCGCCGTCGAGCGAGAGCTCTCCGAACAAAGCATGCGTGTCGAGCAGCTCGGAAGGGATCTGTCCACTCGCCGCCAAAACTCCACAGGCGATCGCGAGATCGAATCCGGGTCCAACCTTTGGCACGTCCGCAGGAGCGAGATTCGCCGTTATGCGGCGCGTAGGAAACTCGTATCCCGAGTTGAGCACGGCTGCATGGACACGATCGCGCGCCTCGCGCACGGCGGCGTCCGCCAGACCGACAATCGCAAACGCTGGCAGGCCTGACCTGATGTCGACCTCCACGGTAACTGCCCGTGCATGTAGTCCTTCGATCGTGAACGTGCGCGCTCGAGCGAGCATCTGTGCCTCCCTTCGCAGTGGTCAGGTGAGGCACTTCACGCTATGTCGGGCTTGGGACGGTACTCGGCGCGCTGCTTGCTACAAGCCCGGCGGGTGGCGCACGATATAGCCTGCTGTGGAGGTCATAGAGTCAGACCAGCGCGTGCCCGTCTCTTGCTGGGCGACCGTGTCAAAGCGGCGTCCGTCGATCACCATCCAGGCGTGTTCTGCATTCGCATAGATCGTGATGTGACTGCCCGGACCGGGATCGCCATATGCCTCCAGTGCGCTGGAGTCCTCGGGCGAGCTGAGCAGGCCACCGCCGTGCAGGGCATAGGACACTGAGCCGGAGCAGTCATAGCCGGTCGACTGGAAGGAGCCGTGCCCGCCACCGAACACGTAGGGCCTCGTCGCGATTTCATCGGCGGCTGCGATCACATGCTGCACAACACTCGAGCTTTCACCGCCCGTGCTGCTGCTTTCGCCACTGCCACCGGAGTGCTCAGACGTAGTGTGAGGAGGGTGCAGTGTGGTGTCCTCGCCAATCCCAAGCGCGCTCCAGGTTTCAGGTCCTACGACGCCGTCGACGGTAAGACCGTGGTGGGCTTGCATGTGCTTCACCGCTGCCTCGGTTTCTGGGCCAAATGTGCCATCGGCTTCGACATGAAGGGCTTCCTGCAGGCGGCGGACCGCATCTGTGCGGCTGCTTGTACCAGTAGCAGTAGCGTGAGTAGTTGCGTGGGATGACGGATGGGCCTGAGCGCTCATATCTGAGTGATGGGTTGCTGCATGATGCAGCGCTTGGGGTGGGTGAAGCGTTGTGTGCTCGTTGATCGCGAGAGCGCCCCACGTTTCCCCTCCTACGACGCCGTCCACGTTCAGGTGGTGCTGGGCCTGCAGGCGGCGTACCGCTTGCTCTGTTTCGGGACCAAAGGTGCCATCGACTTGTACGCCGAGCGCTTCCTGCAGGCGAACCACTGGGTTTGTGGTTCGCTCGGTTGCGCTATCACCAGAGTTCACGGTTGCTGTGTGTGCGGTGGCGCTCTGCGCAAGCGACGCCGTCGAGGCGCTGGCCGGGGCGCCGCTTGCCAGCGCCGCGCTGGTCTGTGGCCCCACGATTCCATCGACCTGGAGACCGTGGCTCGCCTGAAAAGCGCGCACAGCAGCTTCGGTGCGTACTCCAAACACGCCATCGACTGCAATACCTAGCGAGTGCTGCAGAATCCGTACCTGACGGCCTTCGCCACCGCTTTCCAGCTGAATATGGTGTTCGGTCGTGGTGGGCGGCTCCGGCGTTGGCGTCGAAGTGGGCTGGGGGATTCCGTTTGCATCGGCAAGGCCTGCTGCTGGGCCGGCGGCGATGGCGATCAGCGTGCCTAGCGATACCCGACGTGCGCGAGTCGCCGTAGGCACGAATTGCAGCTCGGCTGCGCGTCGGCGAGTGCGTGAGCGCAACATCGAGAGATCCCACGGCTCGCTGTCGGCGAGGTTGCGTGGGGAGGGCAATCGATTGCGAGCGTCCATCAGGTTTGCGAGTCGAAGAGGAGAGCGAGCAGAGCGTTTATCCGCGGTCCGTTCGCGACGTGCCTGCGAACGGGTGAGCGAAGCCTCCCAGGCTTCGGGCGCAGCAAGATCACGCGGGAATCCCGACATGTAAACAGCGTCCTTTCGGTATCTCAGGGCGCCTACGGGGTTAGCTGTCGGGCTCGCGTATGTACGCTACGCCACAAATGTGGCGATTCGCCCCCGCAGCCAGATGGCTGCATTGGATCCCCCGCTCCTCGACCCCGTGGGGACAAGGACTCGGCACGAACGGGAGTCAAAGTACCAGGTCCCATTGCAAGATGCATCACACGGGAAGGTCTGCAACGTTTCTTGCCGACGCGCGGCTTTTGTGCGGTTGCGCTGCTCGTCAAGCATCGCATCTTGTATCGCTCATGAGATTTACGGCATCCCAGTCTGGGGCTGCATTGGGGAAGCGCGTCGCCGATGACTGAGACTTGACATCATTCGGATCGAAAGGCTCGTACGATCGCAGTCTTTGGAGGAGTGGATGTCGAGGGATAGAGCACTAGCGGCTAAGCCGAGGTATCGATGGCGATGGAAGACGGTCGGAGCCCTCTCGACCATGAGTCGATGGCGAGTTGGGTCCTTTGGCGCCACCCTGCTGTTCTCCCTCGCCTGCCTTACAGCGTCGGGGTGCGGAGCGTCGGGGACAACGCTCACCCTCTACAGCGCGCAGCACCAGCAGACAACCGATGCCTTGATTGCAGCGTTTACAAAGCAGACCGGCATCAAGGTGCGGGTCGCCAACAATGACGAGGACGTGCTCACCGCTCAAATCAACCAGGAGGGCGATCTTTCCCCCGCGGACGTCTTCTACACCGAGAACTCGAACTGGCTGGAACAGCTGAACAAGCAAGGCTTGTTGACCAAAGTCGATCCTTCGACGCTTGCAAACATCCCCAAGCAGGACAGTGCTGTCAACGGTGACTGGGTTGGTGTCTCAGCGCGGATCAGCGTCCTTGTCTACAACACGAGCAGGCTGACGGCCTCGCAGCTGCCAAAGTCGGTGATGGAACTGGCAAGCCCTAAGTGGATGGGAAAGATAGAGCTAGCGCCGTCGGAGACCGATCTCTGGCCAATCGTGAGCTCGGTTGATCGCGCCAAGGGTCATTCAGCGACCCTGCGCTGGTTGATCGGAATGGAGACCAACGCAGCCGGAGACGACCAGGTTCCAGACAATGAGACAGTGACAAGGGACGTCAGCCAAGGGACTACTGATCTGAGTTTGATCAATCATTACTATTACTACCGTCTGCGGGCCGAGATCGGAAAGGACTCGACCAAAGCCAGCATCGCTTACTTCACTCCGCGTGATCCGGGCTACGTCGAGGACATCTCAGGCGTTGGCATTCTGAAGTCCTCAAAGCACAAGGCGGCGGCCGAAGAGCTGGTCAACTTCATGACAAGTGAGGCAGGCCAAAAAGTCCTTGCCGAAAGCGACAGCTTTGAGTACCCGATACACCCAGGCGTGGCTGCGAGTCCTGAGTTGACACCGCTCAGCCAGCTACAGCCGACATCGTTCACCCCGGCTGAGCTCGGTACCGGCCTTGACGCCAAGACATTGCTCGAAGAAGCCGGGCTAATCTAGGCGCCTGCTCAAGTCATGACAACCGAAGTCCTTACGCAGGACATCCTGGCCACGGATGCACCGGCTCTTTTACGCCGTCGTGTAGGCGGTGGCCGGGCGCCCGTCGCCCTCGGCGCGCTCATCGCCCTGGCGTTGCTGCTTCCGCTGGGACTGCTTGCTCTCGACGCCCATAGTGCCGGCTGGGCTGAAATTCATCATGTCCTGTTTCGTGAGCGCTCTGTGTTCCTGCTGCGCCACACGGTGGTCCTGTCGCTGTTGGTCGGGGTATTTGCGGCGAGCATCGGAGTGGCCACGGCCTGGTGCACCGAGCGAACTCGGCTTCCTGCACGACGCGTGTGGACGGTGTTGCTCGTGCTGCCAGTCGCGATCCCCGATGACGTGGTTGGCTATGCGTGGCATTCACTTTTCCCCACCATGAACGGGTTGTTGGCAGCCACGCTGGTCATGACGCTCGGGACCTATCCGCTCGTCTACCTGCCGGTTGCGGCCGCCCTGCGCAGGTCGGACCCGGCGATGCAGGACACCGCACACAGTCTCGGGGCAGGACGGATCACGACTTTCGCTCGCATCACCCTCCCGCTCATCCGCACAGCCGTGATCGGCGGCTGCGTTCTGGTTACGCTCACTGTTATCTCGGAGTACGGGACATTTGAGATCGTGCGCTACCAGACCTTTACCACCGAGATCTTCAC
>JBAPMC010000167.1:0-3315 GCA_049278415.1 Solirubrobacteraceae bacterium | reverse complement strand
CCCTTCAGCAACCCGACCCACGCCCAAGGAGGCGAACATGAAAGCGCGCATCTCACGCCACAGCGGCACTGCCGCATTGGCGATCTCGATACTCGCGCTCGTCGGCTCGACCACTGGGCTGGCAAGCGCCGCACGACAGGCGGTCGTGAGCGCAATCGGCGGCCATACCGTCAGCGCCAAGCCACGCGCAAACAGTTTGCTGCTGCTTGGTCATAACAGGAAGTTCCCCGCCGCGGCAATCCCCACCGTCGACAACGCCAAGCGTCTCAGTGGCAAGACGCTCGCCGCAGTCGAACCAAGCTGCCAGCCAACCACCGTGGACCTCGGCAGCTGGTGCCTCATGACCTCGTTCTACCCACTCACCAATGCTCAGGCTGGCCAGAACAATTACTTCTGGGCGAGTCAGGCGTGCGTGCAGATGGGCGGCTACCTGCCGACCGCCGCGCAGCTGATCGGCGCCGCCAGCCGTGTGAAGCTCGCCTCGACGATCCACGACTCGCAGCTCACGTCGACCATCTCGCTTGACCCGAGCGTCGGTCTGAAGGATCTGCGCGAGATGAGCGCCACGCTTGTGACAACCGCCGCCGGCTCAGACGCCGCCGGCTCTGAGGGTGTCAGCGTCGGCTCGACCGGTGACCCACGCACCGGCGAACCGAATCCGGTGCCCCTACCGGCCGTGCCGTCCCCCTCCACCTTGCAGTACGTCACGGTCTACTCGAACGGCACAAAAGGTGGTTTTGCAGGCTCCGAGCCGGTCTCCACGCCCGAGAACTTCCGCTGCGCGTTCAACCAGGTCCCCGGCGCCAACTCAAACGCGAGTGGATAGCTAGGTGGCATTCACAGAATCGTTACGAGTGAAGGGCGCCTGAGATGGACCATTCGAGCGTGACCAAGTCGTGTGCGCAGTGCAGCGCGCCGCTGGCGGACGATCAGCGCTATTGCCTGCAATGTGGTGAGCCCCGTCCGCACGTCAGCGGGCCGCTGTCTGGGAAGCTTGCGACCGACAGCCAGCCGCAAACCCCGCCGGGGTCTTTGGGATCAGCACCGGTCCCCCAATTGGCCTCCTCACCGCCTGGGATTCCCACAACGCCGTCCTCGGGGCGCAACAACAGCCTCGCGCTGATCGCAGGGGTCGGGGTGCTGCTGCTGGCGATGGGGGTAGGCGTGCTGATCGGGCGTGCGGGCGCCGGATCAGCGAAGGCGCCGCCAGCACAGGTGATCTCGCTTGGCGCCGCCGCAGCCGGCGCCGCTGGGGCTGCGGCCACGCCTACAACAACCACGCCCGCAGCGCCGGTCTCAAGCTCAGCCCCGAAGAAGAGCACGAAAGCAAAGCAACCAGCGGGGGTGGGCTCCTCGATCACCAAACCGGCGCCTCCTAGCGCCGCACAGAATCTCCGCTCCGGTGGCAGCGGGCAGAGCTACGAGCAGAGGTCCAAGAGCCTGCCAAACGTGGTCTCGACCGGATGAGCGTCCCAGGTTCGCCAAGTGAGCCACGCTCAGAGTTGCGCCGTCGCCGCGATGAGCTTGCCGAGCAGGTCGCCGAGTTGCATTGGAACCTAGGCGGGCTCACATACGAGATGGCAATCCGCGACCACTTCCGCCTCGACGTGCTGGTGCGCCGAGCCGCAATGCTGCAGGAGCGCGACGCCGAGCTTGCCGAGGTGGACCGTCTCCTGCACATGCAGGAGAGCTCGGTTGCCGGCAGCTGTCCGAGCTGTAGCGCCGTACGCAGCCGTGGCGCCGTCTTCTGCTGGCAGTGTGGCGCGAAAGTGATGGAGCAGGCGACGAGTAGGAATGACAATGGCGCCCTAGGGCGACCGCTCGTTCCCCAGTGAGTCTCGACCCGCTGCGCCGCTGGGAGCGGCGCATAGGTGCGCTGCCGATGCCCTCTCCGCTGGCATGGATCGCGCTCGTCGCAGCCTTCCTGGGGTTCGGGGTTCTGATGGGGCGTGCAACCGGGTCCGGTTCGGTCGCCTCGCTCGCGGCAAGTAGAGCGCCGCTGAAGCTGCTCGTGGCACGTGCGCCTCTCACACGCCCACCGAGCACCACACCCACACCGCCGCCCCCGTTGCCGCAAGCGGAAACGACACCTGAACCGGCTACTGCGCCGTCGAGCTCGCCGAAAAGCCCCAAGCAGGGCGCCGCAAGCGGAGCATCGTCTTCTTCCTCATCTTCCACGGGGCCGGCGAGTGGCCCAGAAGACTCCTCGGCAGGCGGCAAATCATCTTCACCGCAAGGCCCGCCAACCAAACTGCCGGCAATCAAGCACGTGTTCGTGGTGATGCTCAGCGACGAGCCGTACGCCACAGCCTTTGGACCAGCATCCTCCGCCCACTACCTAACCGGGACGCTCGAGAAACAGGGCGAGCTGCTCGAGCGCTACTACGCGGTCGCCCACGAAGAGCTTGCCAACGGGATTGCCCTGTTGAGCGGACAGGGTCCCACCGAAGCAACAGCCACCAACTGCTCCACCTACAGCGAGCTCTCCCAGACCGGTGCTGGCGCAAACGGACAAGTGCTTGGCGCCGGTTGTGTCTACCCCGCCTCCACCGGCACACTCATGGGCCAACTCACAGCCAAGCACCTCAGTTGGAAGGCCTACATCGAAGGGATCAACGAAGGGACGGCACCCCAGCCTCCCTGCGCCCACCCGGCTCCAGGCGCAGCTGACCCGAGCGCCGCTCAGTCGGCTGGCGCCGCCTACCAAACGCTGCGCAACCCATTCGTCTACTTCCACTCGATCACCAGCTCTCCCGCATGCGTCGCAAACGACGTTGGCACGAGCGCCCTGAAGGGCGACCTAGCAAGTGAGAAGCGCACCGCCAGCTTCTCCTACATCGCGCCCGGCCCCTGCGACGACGGCAGCCCAACAGCGTGCGCGCCCGGCAAGACCTCAGGGATGATGGCGGCAGATAACTTCCTCAAGAGGATCGTGCCTGAAATCCTCTCCTCCAAGGCCTACAAGCACGACGGTCTGTTGGCAATCACCGTCGATGAGGCTCCCGCAACGGGCGAATACGCCGACGCGAGCTCCTGCTGCGGGCAGCCACACTTTCCCAATCTACCTGCGCCGACGGGCACCGCGGCTCTATCGCCACAGGGAGGCGGCCAAGTCGGTCTGCTGCTGCTCTCACCCTTCGTGAAGGGCGGCGGACTGGTGCAGAGCACCTACAACCACTTCTCGCTGCTCGCCACAATCGAGCAGGCCTTTGGCCTGTCGCGGCTAGGCTACGCCGGTCTCTCTGAAGTGAAGCCGCTCAGCCCCTCGCTCTTCTCCGACGGGTAGCGCAAGGCGGTGATCGCTCCCGGCGGGGC
>JBAPMC010000166.1:0-7784 GCA_049278415.1 Solirubrobacteraceae bacterium | reverse complement strand
CAGATACACCCAGCCGAAGCCGAAGCCGAAGCCGAAGCCGAAGCCGAAGCCGAAGCCGAAGCCTAAGCCGAAGCCGAAGCCGAAGCCGAAGGTTTGCGGCTGCTTCTTCTCAGCTCTCGATCCCGCGCTGACGCAAGAAGCGCTGGAATTCACGTGCCAAGAGGTCGCCAGAGGGCAGATCCTGTGGACTGATGCTGGTTTGCTCGTCCTCCGCGGCGCGTCGCTCAAGGCGCTCCACGAATGCCTGGATGTCGGGGTCGGATTGCACCGCAAGTCCCACCTGGTGCTCATACTCACCGGCTGCTTCCTCGAGCTCGGTGACATCCACGGATACCCCCACCATCAGCTCCAGCTTGCGCAGCAGCGCGAGCGCTGCCTTCGGGCTTGCGGCTGCCGCCACATAGTGGGGGACGCTCGCCCAAACGCTCGCCGACGGCAGTCCCGCTTGCGCGCAGGTGGCGTGCAGCACCCCCACGATCCCGGTGGGCCCCTCGTAGCTGCTCGATTTCAACCCCAGCCGCTCCATCATCGCGGGGTCTGAGGCAAAGCCGGTCATTGCAACAGGTTGGGAGTGCGGCACGTCTGCCAGGAGCGCTCCGAGCGTAACCACTAGCTGCACGTCGAGCGCTTCGGCGAGATCCACAATCAGCGAGCTGAACGAACGCCAGCGCATCGAGGGCTCTGTGCCTTGCACGATCACGAGATCGCGGTGCGCGCGTGGAGCACGTGCCTCGAGGATTTCAACCGAGGGCCATGAGATCACGCGCGCTTGTGTCTCATCGATCTGTACGTGCGGGCGGTTGGCTTGGAAGTCGTAGAACTCCTCTGAGTCCACTTGGGCGAAGCGCTCTGCGCTCAACGCTTGCCCGAGGAAGGCAGTCGCTGTAGAGGCAGCGTCGCCTGCGTCGTTCCAGCCCTGAAAAGAGCACACCATTGCCGGGGCCCTCAAGCTGTCGGGGCGACGATCCCAGATGAGTGGCTGCATCCGAACCACCGTACATCATGGACAGCTGATGTCCACCACGAGCTCCAAGACCGCCGCGGTGGCAGACGCACAGACGATTGCCACCATGCGCGAGGGCGACGCCGTCGATGCGGTGTTTGCATGCGTGCGCAAGGAGCGTCTGATGGCGCGCTCCGGCGCTCCCTACCTCACCGTCGAGCTGCGCGACCAGTCCGGGAGTGTGACGGGCAGGGTGTTTCGCGACGCCGACCTGCTGGCGGGACGCTTCGAGCGTGGGGATCTGGTGCGGGTGCGCGGACGCGCCGAGCTCTTTCGCGATGAGCTGCAAGTTGCGGTGGAGCAGATTGCGCGCATTGAGCTCTCAGATGAGGATGCGATCCGCTTCCTGCCGGTCTCGCGACGTGACCTCGATGAGCTCGAAGGGTTCTTCGAGCACCTCGCTCGAGAGATCTACGAGCCAGGCTTCAAAGCGCTGTTGCAGCGGCTGCTCGACGATCGGGAGCTTCGAGCTGAGTTGCGCCGTGCGCCGTGCTCGCTCCCATCGACCGGACCTGCTCGCGCTTCGCTGCACCATGCCTTCCTGGGAGGGTTGCTCGAGCACACTGTGGCGGTCGCCACGATGGCGGTGGAGCTGTGTGCGGTGCACCCGCGTCTGGACCGCGACCTGCTGTTGTGCGCCGCGCTCGTGCATGATCTCGGCAAGACGCGCGAGTACGCCTATGGCGCTGAGATCACCCGCACCGAGGAGGGACGCATGCTCGGGCACATTGAGCTTGGCTTGCGCCTGATCGCCGCGCATGCCCCACCCGCATTGGCCGCCGATCGGCGTCTCGCGCTCGAGCACTGCGTGCTCGTCCACCACGGGGCGGACGGCGCAGGCGGTACCGGCGCCCAGCGCTTTGCCTCAGCCGAGGCGCTTGCGCTGCAGCGGCTCAATGCGCTTGATGCGGGCGTGAAGGGCGCTTTCGAGCAGGGTCTCGGCCGCTGACTCCCACTCGCGCCTGCGTTAGCTCTTGACACGGGTGCTCGGCGGGGGAGCGCTCCGGCTTGGGTACGAGCGCGCTCTGACTCACATTTACGCCGAAAGACCCCTGTCAGCCGGTCAAGTATGGGCTCGGGGATGCCGATCATCAAAGCGTGGGGGACCAACCCAGTTCAACCGGTGCATCCGTGAGCGAGCTCTCGTTCCTGCGTCCTGCCGAGGGCGTGCCCGAGCCTGCCCATAACGGCCCGTCCGGGACGCTAGATCCGCGCATAGGCGACGGTCGCCCTGTACGACTGTTTGGAGACGTGGTGGTGGATCTCGGGTTCGCCAGTCGCGAGAAGGTTGAGGAGGCCGTTGAGCTCGCTCGCGCACAGCGCAAGCCCACCGGGCAGGTGCTCGTCGAGCAGGGCGTGCTGCGCCACGACCAGCTCGCACGCGTGGTTGCAGAGCGCTATGGCCTCGATTACATAGACCTGTCGGTGTATGAGCTCGACATGGGCGCGGTCAACTTGATCGACATGGAGGCCATCCGGCGCTACCAGGCCGTGCCTGTTGGCTTCCTCGAGGACGGCACGCTGCTGCTGGCGATGGCGGACCCCACGAATGTGCTCACGGTGGATGACATCGCGATGCTCACGAGTCGGCGTGTGCGCTCTGCATCCGCCTCGATAGAGGATCTCAACATCCTGATCACGCGCCTCTCGCGCGTTGAGCAGTCGGTCGAAGCGATCGCCGAGGAGGAGGAGGCGCAGGCCGAGGAGCTCGTGATGGACGAGGCGGACAAAGACGCTCCCGTCATCAAGCTCGTGCACTCGGTCATCGCAGATGCCATCGAGCAGGGCGCATCGGACATCCACATTGATCCGGGTGAGGGCGACATGCGCGTGCTGTTCCGCATCGATGGTGTGCTCTCGCAGACCTCCACGCTCAAGCGCTCGATGGCGACGAGCGTGATTTCGCGCGTGAAGATCATGTCTGAGATGGACATCTCCGAGCGGCGTGTGCCGCAGGATGGGCGCTTTGCGCTGACGGTCAACGGACGCCGCGTGGATGTGCGCGTCACCACGCTGCCACTGGTTTACGGCGAGGGCGCCTACCTGCGCATCCTCGACAAGGGCGTTGCCGTGCGTGGGCTCGAGTCACTCGGCATGCAGCGCACCGAGCAGGACCGCTTCGCCTATGCGATCGGACGACCGAACGGCGCGGTGCTCGTCACCGGGCCCACCGGAAGTGGTAAGTCAACCACCCTGTATGCAGCACTCGGCTCAGTCAACGACGGTAGTCGCAGCATCCTCACGATCGAGGACCCGGTCGAGTCGCGCATCGCGGGGGTGAAGCAGATGCAGGTGGCTCCGAAGGCGGGCATGACGTTCGCGGGAGGCCTGCGCGCGATGCTGCGCGCTGACCCGGACGTGATCATGGTGGGCGAGATCCGCGACCGCGAAACCGCCCACATCGCGGTGGAGGCGGCGCTCACGGGCCACCTCGTGCTCTCAACCCTTCACACCCGCGACGCCCCAAGCGCGCTTGGCCGATTGATTGACATGGGCATCGAGCCGTTCCTGATCTCCTCCGCGATCGACTGCGTTGTGGCTCAGCGGCTCGTGCGGGTGCTCTGCCAGCACTGCAAGCAGGTGAGCAAGGCGCCCGAGTCGGTGCTCGCCGAATACGGGTTGTACGAGTCTGAGGCGTTTGAGCCGGTCGGTTGCTCGCGTTGCTCCACCACCGGCTATCGCGGGCGAATGGGCATCTATGAGGTGCTGTCCATCACCGAGGAGATACGCGCGCTCGTGCTGGCCCGGGGCTCGGTGGACGAGATCGCCGCCGCCGCCATGCGCCAGGGTATGCGTCGCATGCGCGACGACGGGATCGCCAAGGTGCGCTCCGGTCAAACCTCGATCGCGGAGATCGAGCGGATGACCACGAGCATGATCTGAGCTAGCGAACTAAAAATGGTAAGCCTCCCGTATGGCCCCGAGAACAACGCATCTTGATGTTAAGATGCCGATATGGCGAAGGTGCGAACTACGCTTACGGTTGACGAGGATGTGCTGAGGGCGGTAAAGATCGTGGCTGCGCGAGCCGGCAAGGGAGACAGCCAGGTAATCGAGGAGGCGCTGCGGCGAGACCTCGGGCTCGATCTGCTTGAGCGCCTGTGGTCGCGCAACCGCATGTCCGAAGAGGACGCGATGGCCCTCGCGATTGAGGCACAACAGGCAACGAGGACCAAGAGCCACTGACGATTGCGCGTCGTACTCGATCCCAACGTGTTCGTCTCTGCTCTGCTGTCGCCCGAAGGAACTTCGGCGCGTGTACTGCTGGCTTGGATCGACGGGGCCTTCGAGCTGGTCGTCTCCCCCAAGCTGGTGGCTGAGCTCGAGCGGGTCCTCAAGTACCCAAAGCTCGTAACTCGCATAAGCAAACATGAGACGACAGAGCTGCTCGACTGGCTCGCTCGCGCCGCCATATCCGCCGGTGACCCGCCGGAGAGCCCGGTGGCCGTCAGCGACAAAGACGACGACTACCTAGTTGCGCTTGCCAGCGCCGAGAGCGCCGTCTTGGTGTCGGGGGACAAAGCCTTGCTTGAACTGGGAGATCGCTTTCCCGTATTGGCGCCTGTCCAATTCCTCACAACACTGCGTGACTGAGAAACTGCTGTGGTGTGACTGAAGGCTGTGTCCATATGCCCTTTCAGTCGTTTAAATCAATTGAGCCGCGACCTTCTTTCTCTGAGGTGGGCGGCATCAGCAGCGATACTCGCAACGCTCCCGAGGGGAACGCCTCTGCCATGAACGAGTAGGCCTGGTAGCGGATGCCGCGATAGATCAATTCACCGCGATCGGGGATGGTTGTCGGACCGGGACTGGCATTGCCCACCATCTGCTGATCGCCTTGGCGCAGAAACACCTGTGCTCCGGTGAAGCGGTGAGAGAGGATCACGTAGCCGAGGTCGTCTTGCACGGACAGCAGGAAGTGCCCGACCACCCGGCCGCGCACGTCGCGCACGTCACCACCGATCGGCGCCAGCACGTGCGGCCCGCCGACGTCCGCTACGAGCTTTTCTCCGAGCGTTGCACGCACGCGCACCACGTGCAGCGTGGATTTGAAGAACGCCACGATCGCCGCTTCGGTGGCGAGGGGATCATCGTTTGCGACAGCTTCCTGAAAGGGTCGTGAATGTTCGAAGTCACGTACTACCGCCTTCGTCTTCCCGCCCGACTGCTCGTAGTCGTAGATCCTCTTGGCTGCCGCCCCGATCGTGTCGGCTGTGGTTTCGGCGACAGTGCGAGCGCACGTGGAGGCGGGCGGAGGCGGTGTGAGCACGAACGTGCGCACAGCCACCGAGGGGAAGCCGGTACCGGCAAATGAGTAGACGGAGTAGCGGATGCCGCGATAGGGGATCTCGCCCTCTGTGGGGATGCTACCCGGTGCGGGACCGGTGGAGCCACCCAGAGTGCGGGAGCTGGTGCGCACGAATATCTGCGCTTGGGTGATGGTGTGAACGGTGTCTGCGTATCCCAGCACCCCCTGCTCTGAGGCGACCACCTTGCCGATGGTTCGCCCCGCTGCGTCCTTCAGCGGCGCGCTCACAGGGGCGACGGCATTGGCGCTGCCGTATTCAAGGAGGGTATGTCCTTGAATCGTCACGCGCAGGCGCACGAGCTGTTTGCGAAGCAACGGTCTCAAAGCTGCCCTTGCAGCGGCGGGATCATCAGCCAGCGCAGCGGCGATCAAAGCGGGTGAGCGTGCCACGCGCTGTACTGCAGGACGGGCTATTCGTCCTCCTGCGATCTCGCGATAGACGTGCTCGGCGACCTGTCCGAGCGCGCTTGCCGTGGCCCGCGCGCACTGCGGAGGGGCCGTTTGAAGCGTGGCCGAGTCGTCCTCGGCGTGGGTCTTCGATCCGCAGCCCACCAGCGCAGCCATCGGCAGAGCGGCTAGAGCAAGAGCTGCTCCTGCAATCCGGCGCGGACGGAGCTGAGACGCGTGCCGCCCGGTGCGCGAGCACGATCGATATCGCATAGGCATCTCTCAACCTACGCCACCCCTACGCTGCTCCGGTTAGGGGGCGATTGAGTGGGGTTAGCCCCCACTAACGGGAGGCATTACCGCGGACCGGCGCTGGATATCTCCTAGCCGGTCCGCGATCGATGCCGTGATCTGTCTATTTCTTCTTGGCTTTGCTCTGCTTCGCTTTGCCTTTGCCCTGCTTGTGCTTGTTTGCTTTGGCCTTTGGCTTGGGCGCGACCGGGTCAAGGCGTGTGCCGCCCGGATAGGTCTTCGATGCGGGGCAGTGAAGCGGCCGGCCGAGATCGAACGGTCCCGAGATCGCCTGCGTAGGCAAGCCCTTTTCGAGATAGATGTCCGTGACCGACAGCAGCGGCTCTACGCGTGGCTCGGCGCACAGCTTCGTACCGATCGAGAACTGTCCCGTGATCGTCTCGAAGCTGAGCTTGCTTGAGCCCACGCAGTTGTCGGCCCAGCCCGGCAGTTCGCCGCCGCAGGAGAACGTGTCCGCCAGCGCCTGGCCCGCGTTGTTGGTCACGAGCGGGGATGCCCCGAATCCGGTCTGCAGCACGTTGGTCTCGAGCTGGTAGCCCGTGATCGGACCGTTGCAGGAGAACGTGTAGCGAACCTGCTGTTCGCTGTTCCCCACTTCAGGTGCTCCAACCGATGTGTGCCCGTGGCATTCGTAGCTGTTTGGACTTCCTTCGACTCCCACTTCGTCGGCGCGAGCCGTGGCGAGCATCGCCAGCGAGAGCACGATCGAGCCCAGTATCGCGCCGAGCCATAGGGAAGCTCGGTGGTGGACGGGTTGATGTGTGTACAACGGGATCTCCGTTCGTTGGGTTGATGGTCGCTACTTGGTCGTGCGGTAGACGGTGGCGCCGAAAGAGACGGCGCTCGGGTCATTGGCATGGCCCAAGGGGAGAACTCCAAAGAGCCGTGTGAGGCTCCTCAGGAGTGAGAAGTCGTTGAGGCTCTCAGGCACGCGCGCGCCGCTGTGAACGAACGGCGATATCAACAGCGCCCCCACCGGCTTGGCGCCGGCGCCGGCGGGAGACGCGGGTGCGCTGTCGGGGACGATTGCGATCAGCCCCTCCTTGCGGTAGGCGGTTGTGGCGAGAATCTGCGATACCACGACCTTCAGGAAGCCGTCGGCGGGGCCGAGCCCGGCCGGGACGCCGGTGGCACATGGAGCGTCCGAGCCGTCATTGCATGCGGAAGGCGCTATCCAGCTCAGGCTCGGCGTGCTCGCCGGCGTTGCGAGGTCGCTCTGCAGTCGACCGAGGTCGACGTCATCGCTCGCGCACGTGCCACCGTCGAGCAGCGAGTGGAAGTAAACGAAGGGATTGCGGAATGTGAGGTAGGGGTCGTTGGGCGTGGGCACGTGGCTAGCGTCTGCGGCCCCCAGTTCGGGGTGGCGGCAGGTCACTGTGGTTGTCGTTGTCGTCGCTGTTGTTGTTGCTGGTGACGGCGTCGGCGTCGGCGTCGGAGTCGGCGTTGGCGTCTGCGCCGAGGTGGGGGCGCCCGCTGTGGGACTCGTGGCGGTTGGACTCGGGGCGCTGCCTGCCGGGTTCGCGCCCGCTTCCATGCTCTGCACGTATGCCTTCCACGTCAGCCCTGCGGTGGTCAGCTCGTCGGGGAGCGTCTTGACCGCAGGCGGGTACAGGCATCCCACGCCCTCCGCCAGACTGTTTGTGGCGCTCACGGTGGGTGGCTGCATTTCGGCATAAGTGGGGCAGTTCTGTTCGGTGTCGAGGTTCACGCCCTGGCCCGAGAGCAACGCAACTCCGTTTGCGAGCGCACTGCTCGCGCTGAGCGTGTAGCCGC
>JBAPMC010000165.1:0-5780 GCA_049278415.1 Solirubrobacteraceae bacterium | reverse complement strand
GGCGTGGCACAGTACGGTCGCACACTCGTGATTGGGGGACGCTCGAGCGAGTTTCGCGTGCACGAGCACGACTTCGCCAAGGACTTCACAGAAGGTCAGTCGCTGCATGCCGGCGCATTCGAGATGTATCTCGAAGATGGCGCCCGCTGCCGTTTGGCGCAAGTCCAGGACTGGGGTACGGGCGACGTGTTCGACGCCTCCACCCGCTTTGTGGGAGTGGGCCGCGACGCCTACTGCCACTGGCTGCCGGCGCTGCTCGGCGGCCATCTGGTGCGCCATCACCTCGAGCTGGCAGTGAGCGAGCCGGGCGGCGACATGGCGTTCCGCGGCCTGTTCTTCACCGAGGCCGAGGAGCATCTCGACACGTTTGCGGTGGACCTGCACGAGACCGGCCCGAGCGGCGGCGATGTGCACTGGCGCGGAGCGGCCACCGGTGCGAGCCGCACGAGCTTCGAGGGCTTGATCCAGATCGACCCAGGCGCCCAGCAGACGCACACCTATCTGCAGATACACACGCTGATGCTTTCGCCGAAGGCGCGCCTCGACGCGATTCCCTCGGTGCTCGTGTCAGCCGATGACGTATCGGCCTCCCACGGTGGCACCGTGGGCGAACTGGATGAGGCGTCGATCTTTTACATGGCTAGTCGCGGCCTCGACCGCCCGTCGGCGGTGCGGCTGCTCGTGGAGGGCTTCTTCGAGCCGGTGCTCGGCCAGCTCGACGATGAGCCCCTGGAAGAGCTGATTCGCACGAAGATCTCCGCAAAGCTCGCGGCTGCGCGGGATGACATCGAGGCGTACGCGACGGCACGATGAGGAGCATGGCGCCACGATGAACGCCTCCGCGACCGAGCAGGCATCCCGCCTGCCCTCCACCGTGGGGGGAGCGGGCCCGGCGCCCACGACCCAATCGGCTCTGACGCTCGACGTGCGGACCGACTTTCCGATCCTCTCGCGCGAGTTTGACGGCCGGCCGCTGGTGTACCTCGACTCGGGCGCCACCTCACAGAAGCCCGCGGTGGTGATCGATGCGATCTCAAGCTACCTGAGCGAGCACAACTCGAACGTGCACCGTGGCGTGTATGCACTCGCGCAGGAGTCAGACGCAGCTTATGACAGCGCCCGCGAGCGGATCGCGGCGTTCGTTGGCTGGGAGCCACGCACGACGATCTTCACAAAGAACGTCACCGAGGCGATCAACCTCGTGGCTTATGCCTGGGGCCGGGCGAACGTGGGACCAGGAGACGCGGTGCTTATCACGCAGATGGAGCACCACGCCAACATCGTGCCGTGGCAGGTGCTGTGCCGCGAGCGCGGCGCAGAGCTGCGCTACCTCGAGGTGGACGAGCGCGGCGAACTGTCGCTCGATCAGCTCGACCGCGAGCTTGAGCGAGGCGATGTGAAGCTGGTGGCGTTCACGCACGTGTCAAACGTGCTCGGCACGATCGTGCCGGTGGCTGAGATGACCGCGCGCATCCGTGCCGCAGGCGCACTATCGCTCGTGGACGGCGCCCAGGCGGTGCCGCACATGCCGGTGGACGCAACCACGCTCGGGGCTGACTTCTACGCCTGGACCGGCCACAAGGCGCTCGGGCCGACGGGTATCGGCGTGCTGCACGGTCGCGCGGAGATCCTCGATCAGATGGAGCCGTTCCTAACGGGTGGCGACATGATTGCCTCGGTTGACTTCGACGGCGCCACCTGGAACGAGCTGCCGTTCAAGTTCGAGGCAGGCACGCCGCCGATCGCCGAGGCGGTTGGGTTGGGTACGGCCGTCGACTACCTGTCCGCGCTTGGGATGGAGCGAGTGCGCGCACACGAGCGCGAGCTGACCGGCTATCTGCTCGAGCGTCTGCAGGAGGTTCCCGGGCTGAAGTTCGTTGGTCCCCCGGAGGCTGAGAATCGCGGCGGCCTCGTGTCGTTCACGATCGAAGGCATGCACGCGCATGACATCGCCGAGCTGGCAAACCGCGGCGGGGTGTGCATCCGCGCCGGCCACCACTGCGCGCAGCCACTGATGCGCTGCCTCGGTGTGGGCGCCACCGCAAGGGCGAGCGTGGGCGTATACAACGAGCCGAGTGACGTGGACGCCCTGATCGACGCCCTGCTCGCGGGCCGCCAGATATTCGAGCTATAGAACACCAACCCGAACGACCCCTTTCCCCTCCCTCGAAGGCAACCAATCACACACTTCCCATGGACGACCTCTACCGCGATTACATCCTCGATCATTACAAGCGCCCGCGCAACTTCGGCGAGCTCGACCCGCACGACATGGAGGCGCTCGAGCACAATCCGTTGTGCGGGGACGAGCTGGGCGTGCACATCCGGGTAAAGGACGGTCGCATTGAGGATCTGCGCTTCCACGGGCACGGTTGCGCGATCTCCCAGGCCTCGGCGTCGATCGCCTCGGAGGAGCTGATGGGCATGCCACTTGCCGAGGTAGGCGATCTCGACGCCGATTGGGCGATCGAGCTGCTCGGCATCCCCGTGTCCGCCACGCGCCGCAAGTGCGCGCTGCTCGGGCTGAAGGTGGTCAAGGGAGCTGTCACGGGCGATAACAGTTGGCCGGTTAGCTCCGCTTGAATGGGGATGAGCTGTTCGTTCTCGGGCACGATACGCGCCCCCACCATCACAACAACCTAAAAGCGCTCGGAAGCAGAGCGTGAGATCGATACAATTCCTAGTCCACAGCACAGGATTCTCAAAGGGAGCCATATGGCGACGCTAGACCGCACGAAGATCGCAAAGCCCAGCCCGATCGTCGAGGACGAGCAGGGCCAGCTGCTTGCGCGGAAAGGCATCTCGCGTGAGGTGATCCGCGAGCTGTCCAAGGTCAAGGGCGAGCCCGACTGGATGGCTGAGAAGCGTGTGAAGTCACTTGAAATCTATGAACGCAAGCCGGTGCCGACGTGGGGTCCCGACCTCAGCGGCCTGAACCTGGACGAGCTGGTGCTGTACTCGCCCCCAACCGCCGGGCGCTTCAAAAGCTGGGACGACGTGCCAGCGGAGATGAAGCAGACCTATGAGGACCTCGGCATTCCTCAGGCCGAGCGCGAGCACCTCGCTGGCGTTGTGGGCGTGTGGCGCCAGGAGCCCGTGTATGAGGGCCTGAAGGAAGAGTACGCAAAGCTCGGCATCCTGTTCTGCTCAATGGACACGGCTATCACCGAGTATCCGGACCTCGTGCAGAAGTACTTCATGAACAAGTGCGTGCCGCCACAGGACAACAAGTTCTCGGCGCTGCACGGCGCGGTGTGGTCGGGCGGCTCCTTCCTATACGTGCCCAAGGGCGTGAAGGTGGATCTGCCGCTGCAGGCCTACTTCCGCATGGAGGGCGCCGGCGAGGGCACCTTCGAGCACACGCTTATCATCGCGGATGAGGGCTCTGACGTGAACTACATCGAGGGCTGCACCGCCCAGACCTACTCGGTCAACTCGATGCACTCCGCGGTGGTTGAGATCTTCGTGCACGAGGGCGCCAAGGCGCGCTACACAACCGTGCAGAACTGGTCGAAGGACGTCTACAACCTCAACACCAAGCGCGCCATCGTGGACGCCGAGGGAACAGTGGAGTGGGTTGGCGGCTCGATGGGCGCCAAGTACGTGATGCTCTACCCCGGTTCCTATCTGATGGGCGAGGGCGCCCGCGCCGACCACTTGAACGTGGGCGTGGCGGGCAAAGGCGTGCACAAGGACACCGGCGCCAAGGTGGTGCACCTGGCGCCCAACACCACTTCAAACATCCTCGCCAAGTCGATCTCCAAGGACGGCGGCATCATGGGCTACAGGGGCCTCGTGAAGATGGGCCACAACTCAGCGGGCTCCAAGGCTCGCGTGCAGTGCGACGGCTTGATGATGGACGGCGAATCGCGCTCTGACACCTGGCCGGACATCCAGATCCAGAACCCCAACGTGGCGGTGGCGCATGAGGCCACCGTTGGTCGCATCTCCGACGACCAGCTCTTCTACATGGGCTCGCGCGGCTTCACCGAGGACGAGGCCGCCGCGATGATCGTCAACGGCTTCATCGAGCCGGTCACGAAGGAGCTGCCGATGGAGTACGCAGTCGAGCTAAACCGACTGATTCAGCTGGAGATGGTCGGATCAATAGGCTGAGGGACGCGATTCGCGGCGTCTGACGGCGTCCTCCCTCCCTTATGTGCTCTTGCACACTGCGGTCGGTGCGTCCTTGTCAGACTTGCGACTCGCACCCCTCAGCGGCTCGCGGTCATGAGAGCCCCAGTTGACACGATCGCCGCACCGCTGTTTCCCACGCAGCTCCCATGGGTGAACACCGCCGGATCACAAGCAAGCACCCTGCAGCGCGGCAAGCCGATGCTGGTGGAGTTCTGGGACTTCTGCAGGCCCAACTCGATGCGCACGCTGCCGTACGTGAAGGCGTGGCACGAGCGCTATGACGAGGAGGGCTTGCGCGTGATCGGCGTGCACTGCCCTGGCTTTGAGCCCTCGCGCGACGAGCAGGCTGTGCGCGACGCGGTGGCGCGCCTTGAGATCGGCCATCCTGTGCTGATCGACAGCGAGTTCGAGCTGTGGCGGGAGTATGAGAACCGCGGCTGGCCGGCGCGCTACCTGTTCGACGGACACGCGCGCCTGTTCGACTACCACTACGGCGAGGGCGCATATGAGGAGACCGAGCTTGCAATCCAGGAGCTGCTCGGCGTACAGCGCGAGCCGCTCATGCCATTGCGCGCAGAGGACGCGCCTGGCGCGAAGCTCATGCCACAAACCGAGGATCAGTCAGGAGCATGGTCCGGGCCATACGAGGCGGGCGCTGTCTGGGCGGTGCTCGATGGGTCGGGTGTTGTGACGGTCAACGGCGGCGAGACAAACAACGACCAGGAAGCAGGCTGCGGTCGGACGTTGACCATCGAGCACCCCGGCGCCTATCTACTCGTCCAACACGAGCGCCACACCTCCGCCACGCTCGACGTGAAGTTGAGCGAGGGCGTGGAGTGCCTGGCCACCTCCTTCGCTCCAGGACTGGCCTGAGGCCGAGGCTTCCGCCCACAACTTCTGAGTGGGCTGCTCAGCCCTGAACGGATGTCAGTTCCGTGCGCGTACGATCATCCAACAGGCGCCGCAACATCGGAGGGCCGTCGTCCTCGACAAGCACGCTCCCGCCAGGCCAGTAGGGACTCTCACCGGGCGTGTCTGTGAGGAAGTAGGAGTCATAGCTCCAGCAACCCGAGTTGATGAGCCGCGCTCCCGCCGGCCCGCGCCACTCCGCCACGGCGTCGCCCGGCAGCGGCCCTGCCCGGTGGGTGTGGCCGAAGATCACATGGGCGTCACCTAGCCCTAGTCGCGAACAGACCTCCCCCATCGCCCGCAGCCCCGCACGGCGCAGCTCGTGACCGGAGATGTCGGCGTTGAAGGAGCCGATGCCGGCCCGGTTGAGCGCCGCCACCGCAATGGGGAACGCGGAAGCAAGCGCCCGTGAGCGCAGATTCACTTTGGAGCGACCGTTGCTGCTTGCGTCCCCCGCCAGCGCACGCCATATACGCACGGTGGACTGACCGTTGAGCGTCTCTCCGGTGGGAGCCTGACGGGCGACCGCGTCGATCCAGGCGAACACGGGTCCTGTCACCGCCTCGTAGTCGCCGACCGTCGCAAAGGACTCGCTCGGCCGACGCAACGCACGCGCGGTCATCCCGATCCCGAGCCGCTCCATGGTGGGGACCGTCAGGTGACAGTCGAGGTAGTGACCGTGGGTTGCGTACACGTCCGGGCGCAGCCACAAACCCGGATAGGCGGCGCTGAGG
>JBAPMC010000164.1:0-3128 GCA_049278415.1 Solirubrobacteraceae bacterium | reverse complement strand
GCGTTTGATCTGCTCGACGACTGGGATCAGCCCCGCCCGACACTGGTGGTGCTTGGTGCTGAGGAGTCGGCGGCGGCGTTGTCGTTCCGAAACATCGCTCGCGTGGCGGTGCTTGCGCCCGAGAGTGTTGGAGTAGCAGACCTGCTCGGGGCAGCCTCGCTACTCCTCTCCGAGGCAGCGCTTGCAGAGATCACTGCGCGCGCCAGTGCATCCAAGAGGGAGAAGGCCTGATGGAGAGCTCCCAGGTGATCATCAAGCCAGTGCTCTCAGAGAAGAGCTATGTGCTCTCAGCAGCGGGCAAGTACACCTTCAGGGTTCATCCCGACGCCCACCGCACCCAGATCCGCCAAGCCATCGAGTCGCTGTTCGATGTTCACGTGGTTGAGGTGCGCACACTCAGCGTCAAGTCCAAGCCCAAGCGTCGTGGTGTCACAAGCGGTCGCACGCGCGCTTGGAAGAAGGCGATCGTCGAGGTTCGCGCCGGCGAGAGCATCCCAATCTTCCAGGGCCTTGAGGGCCTGCAGGACTAAGGGGCAAGGTCAACATGGCAATTCGCAAGCCCAAGCCCACCAGCCCCGGTCGACGCTTCGCCTCCTACCCCGACTTCGCCGAGGTCACCAAGACCGAGCCGGAGCGCACGCTCGTCGAAGGCTTGAAGAAGAGCGGTGGACGCAACGCCCAGGGACGTAAGACTGCGCGTCACCGTGGCGGGGGCGCCAAGCGCCTGTACCGGCGAGTGGACTTCAAGCGCCGCAAGGATGGTGTGCCTGCGAAGGTTGCGGCAATCGAGTATGACCCCAACCGGTCTTCCTATATCGCGCTGTTGCACTACTCCGACGGAGAGAAGCGCTACATCCTCGCCCCGCAGCGGCTCACCGTAGGGACGACGATCTTCTCAGGCGATGACGCTGAGATCTCAGTTGGCAATTGCCTTCCGCTGGTGCGCATGCCCGTCGGTACCGTGATCCACAACGTTGAGTTGCAGCCAGGCCGCGGCGGTCAGATGGCACGCTCGGCAGGTGCATCGATTCAGCTGATGGCCAAGGACGGCGACATGGCCACCCTGCGGCTGCCTTCGGGCGAGATGCGCTTGGTGCGTGCGGAGTGTCGTGCGACAGTTGGCACGATTGGCAACGCGGAGCACCAGAACGTCAAGGTGGGCAAGGCTGGCCGCAAGCGTCACATGGGCGTGCGTCCGCAGACACGCGGAGTTGCGATGAACCCTGTAGACCATCCGCACGGCGGTGGCGAGGGCTCGACAACCGCTGGTCGCCATCCGGTGACTCCGTGGGGCGTGCCAACACTCGGCTACCGCACCCGCAAGAAGAACAAGGGATCTGACAAGTACATCGTGCGCGGCCGCCGCCGTGGGAAGGGTAAGCAACGATGAGTCGCTCTAGTAAGAAGGGGCCCTGGGTCGAAGAGCGTCTGATGGCGCGTATAGAGGCCATGAACGCAGCCAATACCAAGAAGATGATCAGAACCTGGTCACGTGCATCGACGATCTTCCCGGACATGGTGGGTCACACGCTCGCTGTGCACGATGGCAAGAAGCACGTGCCTGTGTTCATCAGCGAGTCGATGGTCGGCCACAAGCTCGGCGAGTTTGCCCCCACCAGAATGTTTCGTGGCCACGCTGGTTCCGGGAAGGTGAGATGAGCCCCGAGAAGCCCACTGACGAGCAGGCCCCCGAGGGCGAGGAGCAGACCAAGCCGGCTGCGAAGGCTAAGCCTGCGGCTGCCGAGAAGCCTTCCGCCGAGAAGCCTTCCGCCAAGAAGCCGGCGGCGAAGAAGCCAGTCGCTAAGGCTGCAACCGAGGATGAGCCCTCCGCTGCCAAGGGGAAGCCGGCCGCCAAGAAGCCCGCCGCCAAGGCTGTCAATGAGGATGAGCCCGCCGCCGCCGCCGCCGCGGAGGAGAAGCCTTCTGTTGAGAAGCCCACCGCCAAGAAGCCTGCAGGGAAGAAGTCGGCGGCTAAGAAGACCGGCGCTCCCAAGGCCGAGAAGCCGGAGAAGCCAGCCGCTGCGACTCGCCCTGATCCTCAGTCTGCTGCTTCGACGGCGCGGCGCAAGGTTGTGCGTGCTCAGGCACGCTACGTGCGCACCTCGGCGCGCAAGGCACGCATGGTATGCGGACACCTGCGAGGCAAGTCTGTGCCGGAGGCACGCGCTATCCTCGCATTCACCCCTCGTGAGGTGGCCCGCGACTGGAGCAAGCTGCTGGAGTCGGCTGTGGCCAACGCTGAGAACAATCATGAGTTGATCGAGGACGATCTCCTCGTTCGCGAGGCGTATGCCGACGAGGGGCCGACCATCAAGCGCTTCCGGCCGAGGGCCCAGGGACGGGCTTCGCCGATTCGCAAGCGCACCAGCCATCTGACGATCACGCTGACACCCAAGCCGTAGGCGCGGAGACAGGACTTCAACGAAAAATGGGTCAAAAGGTTCATCCAGAGGCAATGCGCGTGGGTTACATCCACGACTGGAAGTCCAACTGGTTTAACGAGCGCAATTTCGCCGAGTACCTCGCCGAGGACATAAAGATCCGCGAGCACATCGTCAACAAGCTCGCCCACGCTGGGCTGTCTGACATCACGATTCGCAAGGACTCAAACGACCTTGAGGTCAATATCCACACCGCCCGTCCCGGGATCGTGATCGGCAAGTCGGGCGCCGAAGTGGATGCCCTCAGACGCGACCTGCACCGCATGACTCAAAAGCAGATCAAGGTCAACATCCTTGAGATCAAGCGTCCTGAGCTCGACGCGAAGCTCGTGGCTCAGTCGATCGCCGAGCAGCTCCAGAACCGTGTGGCTTTCCGCCGCGCCATGAAGCGTGCGCTCACAAGCGCGATGCGCTCTGGCGCCAAGGGCGTCAAGGTCCAGGTGTCAGGGCGACTCGGTGGAGCAGAGATGGCGCGTACCGAGAGCTACTCGGACGGACGGGTGCCGTTGCACACGATGCGCGCCGATATCGACTACGGCTTCTACGAGGCACGCACCACGTTTGGGCGGATCGGCGTGAAGTGCTGGGTCAACAAGGGCGAGATCATGCCCGAGGGCTACACAGGCGCTGACCTCACGGACATGAGCGCACCTGCGCCTCCGAGCGGTGACCGCGACGGTCGCGGTG
>JBAPMC010000163.1:0-4021 GCA_049278415.1 Solirubrobacteraceae bacterium | reverse complement strand
CGGTGTAAGGCTCCGTCCGGGAGTCGGAGACATTGGTTTCGATGGCGTCCAGGCTCATTTGAATACTTCAAGTTTCAGGAAAGGGTGCCGACAAGGGTTGTCGAACCATGTACTTAGTGGCACACATTACGAGACTCGCCGGGTCGCGAGGGAGGGGGACACCCCCCATAAAGGAGGGCGGGCAAGTGCATAGGACGATTCGGTCGCTAGTGGTGGCGTCGTTGGCGCTCGCCCTGATTGCGGGGCTCAGCGCATGTGGAAGCTCCTCTACTGGCAGCACCACGGGTGGCGTCGCCACGGTGCTGATGGGAACCCCGCCGGACTCGCTCGATCCTGGTCTGGGGGCGACCACGCAGTCCTATGAGGCTACGTGGATCACCTATACGGGCCTTGTCACCTATGCCCACGCCTCAGGCGAAGCCGGCACAAAGCTGATTGCCGGCTTGGCCGAAAGCCTGCCCAGCGTCTCCTCCGACGGCAAGACGTACACGTTCACGCTGCGCAAAGGCCTCCTCTACTCAAACGGCGCTCCCGTGAAGGCGTCCGACTTCGCCTACACGATCCAGCGCGCTATCAAGCTCGGCTGGGGCGAGAAGGAACTGCTCACCGAAAACATCGTTGGCGCTGAAGAGTTCGACAAGGGCAAGGCCTCCTCGATCTCGGGCATCCAGACCGACGATGCAACGAGCAAGATCACGATCAAGCTCGTGGCGCCCTATGGCCCGTTCCTGAACGTGCTTGCGTTCCCTGCCGCCGGTCTCATACCGAGCGGCACCTCGATGAAAAGCCTCACCAACAGCCCGCCGCCGGGGGTTGGGCCGTATGAGATTGCAAGCGTCGTGCCGAACAAGTCGTTCTCACTCACGCGTAACCCACATTTCTCGAGCAGCATGATCCCAGGCGTTCCTACAGCGCATGTCGATGTGAGCGTGAAGATCGTCTCCAACAACCAGAGCGAGGCCGAGCAGGTGCTCGACAACACGGCGGACGTGTTCGACTACAACGACTCGATCCCACCGACGCTGATCTCTCAGGTCGAAAGCCAGGCGTCCGGTCGCTACTCCAAGGAGCCCACAGTCTCCGGCGAGTACTTCTTCCTGAACACCAAAGCCAAGCCGTTCAACAACCCGCTCGCCCGCGAGGCGGTCAACTATGCGATCGATAGGCGGGCGCTACAGCGCCTGGACAGCGGGATGCTCGATCCCGGGTGCTACTTCCTGCCAGTGGGAATGCCCGGTCACCCGACCTCGGCCTGTCCCTACGGCGAACCGAACGCCGCGCCGAACCTCGCGAAGGCAAAGGAACTAGTGCAGCAGTCGGGGCTTGCCGGCACATCCGTCACGGTATGGGGCGGCTCACGTGCGCCGCACAAGGAATTCGTCGACTACTACGCGAGCGTGCTGAACGCGATTGGCTTCAAAGCGACCGAGAAGATCGTGGCCGACGCGCAGTACTACCAGACGGTCGGCAACCTCTCAACCAATGCGCAGACCGGCTGGCTGTCTTTCAGCCAGGACTTCCCCAACCCGATCGACTTCTACCAGCTGCTCGACGCGAAATCGATCCTGCCAACGGAAAACCACAATCTCAGCCAGGTCAACGACCCGCACATCCAGAGTGAAATCGCCTCGCTCGGACCGGTTCCCTCCTCACAGCTCGGCTCTGTCGTCAGCCGCTGGCGGGCGCTCGACGAATACACGGCGCAGAAGGCCTACGTGGCCACATTTGGCTACGACGAGGCTCCGAAGTTCTTCTCCGACAAGGTCAACTTCGGGGCTGCGATCTTCCATCCGGTTTACGGCAACGACTGGAGCTCACTGCAACTCAAGTGAGGGCGGCCGTCCAGCGGCGCCAGTCGCCACCCGCGATGCTCGTCGATCTCCGATCGGTAGCACGCCTGCGCTCGCGTGCGGCGTCTAGTGTCTGGTGTCTACCAGCCTCGGCTTCAGGGGTACGGAGCCCACGCCGATGATGGAGTCATGAGGGCAGTCGCGCACAACAAGGTGGCGCTTGCGTTCGGGGCGTTGTTCGTGGCGATCGTGGTGCTGTGCCTGCTCGCGCCGGTGTACGCCAAAGACATCGCCCACACTGCTCCGAACGACAACCACATAACCGAAACTGTGAGTGTTGGCGGTAGGCAGGTGGACATCGTCTCGCTGAAGGGCGTTCCGATCGGCCCAACCTGGAAAGGCCGCTTCCTGCTCGGCGCCGACTCCAACGGTCGCGACGTAGCTGTGCGCCTGCTCTATGGCGGGCGCAATTCGCTTGAGATAGCAGCAATTGCAACGCTGATCACGATGGTGCTCGCAATCGTGCTGGGCACGCTCGCCGGCTACATGCGCGGTTTTGCCGACGGGGTGCTCTCGCGGCTGTTCGACCTCGTCTGGGCCTACCCGGCTGTGCTGCTTGGTGTGGCCCTCGGTGTGGCGCTCGCGGTTGGCGGAATCAACCTCGGCCTGTTCACACTGCACAGCGGCTCACTGTTGCTGCCGGCGTTTGTGATCGGGATCGTTTTCTTTCCCTATGTCGCCAAGCCATTGCGGGCCCACGCATTGTCGCTGCGCGAGCGTGAGTTCGTTGATGCAGCACGGGTTCAAGGAGTGGGGCAGCTGCGAATCATGATGGAGGAGATTCTGCCCAACCTGTCTTCGAGCATCGTTGTGTTCGTGCCGCTGATCATCGCCAATGCGATCCTGCTCGAGGCGGGTCTCTCCTACCTCGGCGCCGGCGTACAGGACCCGAACCCGTCGTGGGGAACGATGATCGCGGACGGCATTCGCCTGATCCCCGGGGCGATCCACCTCGTGCTCGTGCCCGGCGTCATGCTCGTGCTTACAGTCCTCTCGGTGAACGTGTTCGCCGACGGTGTGCGCGACGCGCTCGACCCGAAGGCGATCGTGAGGGGACGACTCTGATGGCGCCCTTCCTCGCGCGCCGCCTGGCATCACTCGTGGCGGTGCTGTTCGCAATCACGGTGCTCACGTTCCTCGTCTTTCAGACGATCCCCAACGGTGACCCGGCGCTACGGATGGCGGGACGCCTCGCCACCCCTCAGCAGATTCAGGACATACGCGTGCAGTGGGGCTTCAACAAGCCGATCTACGTTCAGTACGCAAGGACAATGGAAAAGGTGCTCGATGGAAGCGTGATCTCCTACACCCAGCAGATCAACGTCGAGCAGGAAATAGTCAGAGACCTGCCGCCAACGATCTCCCTCGCGATCGGGGCGGGGATCATCTGGCTCATCTTCGGCGTGCTGTTCGGGCTGCTCAGCGCCGTCCATGCCGGGCGGTTGCTCGACCGTGTGCTGACGGTGGTAGCGCTCACGGGCATCTCGATGCCCGTGTTCTTCCTCGGCGCCATCATGCTCTACTGGCTTGGCTACGAGTGGGGTGTATTGCCGCTCGGCGGATATGTCCCGCTGACGAGCGACCCATGGGGTTGGTTCACGCACATGCTGATGCCGTGGATGGCGCTGTCGATCGTGTCGATCGGCGTCTACTCGCGCGTGCTGCGCGCAAACGTACTCGACGTGATGGGCGAAGACTACGTGCGGACCGCCCACGCCAAGGGATTGTCAGAGCGCCGCGTGCTGATCCATCACGTGCTGCGCAACTCGCTGATGGGGATCGTAACTCTGTGGGGCCTTGACTTCGCCTGGGTGATCGGTGGCGGCGCCATCCTCGTGGAGTCTGTGTTCAACCTCGGCGGCGTGGGTCAGTATGCGGCCCAGTCCATCGGTCGCCTCGACGTGCCGCCGGTGATGGTCATCACGATGCTGGTGGCCTGTGCCGTGGTTGTGCTCAGCACGATCGTGGACCTCGCCTACGCCGTGCTCGACCCGCGGGTCAGGCTCTCATGAGCGTCTCAGAGGAAGATCACGAGCGGCTGCAACCCGATGCGCCGGCGCATGTGTCACCTGCGGGGGGGGAGCCAAATCGACCCGTAAATGAGGCATCGCACCCTGAAGGGCATCCCCCGCCATGGGGGGCCCCCCATGGCGGGGGACAGGCAGACAGGC
>JBAPMC010000162.1:0-3007 GCA_049278415.1 Solirubrobacteraceae bacterium | reverse complement strand
CGGTCGCTCTTTTGCGGAGCACTCTTCGCTCCCTGCGTCCTTGTCTCGCTTGCTCATCGATCCCCTAGAAGCTGAGGGTCTTATCCCTACCCCTCAGCTGCGACCGCGCGGGCGCGAGTGATCGCCTCGGCGCCCTCCTCCCCTACGAGCAGCTCCGGCTTGAGAGTTGCACTGCTGAGGAGGTCGAGGGCCGGCAGTTGGCCTGTGCTGGCGCGAACCGCGTCGAGGGCGATGACGGTCGTCTCGCCGCCGAAGGGGCTTGCGGCGGTAGCTATCACCGTGAGTGAGCCTCCGTTGGTCAGGTTGCGCGCCGCTGCAAGCAGCTTGCGAGCCGTGTGCGGATGCATGCCGTCGAGCCCGTCGAGGAGCACGACCGCATGGCCGCCGCGAGCGGCGATTCGCTTGGCGGTCTCTATGACCGGCTCCACTGCCGCTCCCTGAGTGTCGGGGGAGGCGGCGAAGGTGATTGCCACGGCGGGCGCGACCGGTCCCTGCTTCCATTCTGCGAGCTCCTCAGGACGCACACCAGCGAGCACCAGTGTCAGCTCGAGGCCTTCCTTACCGGCAAGCGCGCCGAGGATGCGGCGCAACGTCTCCGTCTTGCCTGCTCGTGCAGCGCCCACTATCACCGCTCGGGAACCACGGCCAAGCGGCGTAAGCCACTCGATCGCCTTGAGCGTCGCGTCCTCGGAGTCGAACGCCAGCCGCTCGCTTGCATAGGAGACGGGCAGATCCTCGTAGCGAGTCCCCTCGGCGGCTGTGTCAGCCGGCTCGCCGTTGATCGTGTCGATGCGAACGAGCGACGAGTAGCGCTCTGAGCGCCTGGGGGTACGCACGGGCCCGCTCACACGATCACCGGAGACGAGCTCGCAGCGACGCACTTGGGCGGCGGAGATGTATACGTCCTTGTCTGAGGGCTCGGGCGGCTCGACACGTAGAAAGGCTGAGCCATTGCCGAGAACCTCGACGACTCCCTCGGCGGCGCGCTCCGGCTCGTCGGACTTCTCGCGCTCGGGACGGCCACGTCCACGTCGCGCAGCTGGGGCGTTGTCGGCGACAGGCTTCGCTTTCTGCTCGTCCTTGTCGGTAGAGGACGTTGAAGCGGAGCTTGCGCGTCGCGAGCGCGTGGAGCGAGATCGCCGCGAAGGGGCGCGAGACTCAGACTCCTCGCTTGAGGAGACACTGTCAGCGTCGCCTGCCTCCTCGCTCTTCTCCCCGAGTATGGCGTCGATCAGATCGGCCTTGCGAAGTCGCCTGAAGCCCTCGAGGCCGATCTGGTCGGCGATCAGGTGCAGGTCGGCAAGCGGGCTTGCCTGAAGCTCAGAGCGGTCGAGCACAGTCATGCGGTTGTCTCCTTCGTCGTGGTTGGGCGGTTGGCGTCCGGCCGCGTTGGACAGCGGTCGGCACCCACGTGCGCGTCATACCCTAGCTTGCCGGTCGGCTCGGTGATCGAGACGGCTGCTACGCCGAGGTGTCGGCGACAGGCCGATCGTGACGCAGTTCCTCGGCGAGGGCAAGATCCCTGCTCGGCACGAGCTCACCGGCAAGCGCCGCCCGCACCGTTAGATAGTCAGAGGCGGCGGCGATGTCGTGCATGCGGAAGATGTGCGCCCCTTCCTGAGCGCCATGAGCGAGCGCCGCAAGCGTGCCCGCGAGGCGCTCGTGTGGAGCTCTCCCTGTGAGCGCCCCAATGAAGTCCTTGCGGGAGATAGCCATGAGCAGCGGGCGCTCGAGCGAGTGCAGACGTGAGACGCCCGCGAGCAACTCGACCGTCTGTGCAGGCGTCTTTGCAAAGTCTGGACCGGGGTCGACGATCAACTGCTCGCGCGTGACGCCCGCCCGCAGCGCAACCGCGATGCGCTCCTGCAGAAAGGAGATCACCTCCTCTGTGATGTCCTCGTAAAGGTCAGGATCCTGCATTCGCTGCTTGGGCGCAGCGCGCGTGTGCATCACTACGAGCGCTGCACCGGTGAGCGCACACACCTCCGCCAGCTCTGGGTTGCGCAGCCCGCTGACGTCGTTGACGATCGACGCCCCTGCAGCAATTGCCGCCTGAGCAACTGCCGGCTTATAAGTATCGACAGAGACGATCGCACCGAGCTCCGCCACCACGCGCTCGATCAACGGCACAACCCGCTCGATCTCCTCTTGAGCCTCGACTGGGGGGCGGTTGGTGCTTGCCGACTCGCCACCGATGTCGAGAATGTCGGCTCCTGAGCGCAACAGCTCGGCGGCGAGCTGAAAGCGTTGCTCAAGCGTCTGGTAGCGACTTCCGTCGCTGAACGAGTCTGGCGAAGCGTTGACGACGCCCATCAGCCATGGCCTGCCGCCGAGCTCGAGCACCCGCTGGGCAGCGGTGACGCGATAGGCAGGAGCGCTCGTTGTCATGTTCGATGAGACTGAAGCAGCGGTCCTACATGAGGACTGTCAGCCCAGAGACGCTGGCAACTAGTCATCGGCGACAAGGATGCCCTCGAGACGAGCCTCCTCGAGGAAGCGCTCGGTCTCAGCGACTACGCGCTCCTCGCTCCAGTCGAGCTCTTTCCCCAACAGGGCGGCGACGCGCCCAACTGTGCTTGCACCACTCGCGCCGTCGCTCAATAGCTCACGGGCGGCGATCAGGCCGAGGCGCGTGCGTCGAAACAGCACGTCGCCGACGCTGCGCGCCTGCTCACGGCGCGCAGCAATGACGACCTCGGCCATCAGATCGGGGAGTCCCGCAAGGATCGGCTGGGCAAGCTCGGCTCGTTGGGCGATCAGGGCGAGGACCTCGTGCGCGCCATAGCCATAACGCCCCGCAAGCGCCGTTCGCGCCGACTCGGAAACCCCCTCCACGAGAGGCAGCGCGTCCGCCGGGACAGCCTGTCCCAGCGGTATCTCGGCTGTGCGACAGGGAGCGTCGCGCGCTTCGCGCTCAACCATGCGGTCGACAACCATCTTGGCCATCCGCCGCCACGTGGTGAGCTTGCCACCGGTGATCGTGATCATGCCGCTCGAGGTCTCATAC
>JBAPMC010000161.1:0-1527 GCA_049278415.1 Solirubrobacteraceae bacterium | reverse complement strand
CCTCGCCCCCGTGCGCGCGGGGCTGCCCGCACGCGTCGCCGAGCGCATCGGCTGACCCCACCGCTCCTTCGGAGCATCCAGGTGGTTATGGTCATACAGCCTTGAACCACGAACGGGAGAGGTCTCTACGCCCATGCGCCACCGCACCCTCACATTGCTTGCCACCCCCGCCGTACTCGGCGCGATGACCGTCGCCGTGCCCGCGCTCGCAGGAATCAGCATCACCCCTACCGCCCACACCTCCACCCGTTGCTTTACAGCTCACATCGCCAAACGCAACGTGCGCGAGTGCCTCGTGCGCGGGCCCCGCGGACTGCCAGGGCCCGCCGGTCCACGCGGGTTCGCAGGCGCAACAGGGAAAACCGGCAAAACAGGCGCCACCGGCAAAACGGGAGCAACGGGCAAAGCGGGGGCCATAGGCGCCACAGGCGCTACCGGCGCCACAGGGGCTTCAGGAGCACCGGGTACAGCGCGCGCGTTCGCGGTTATCAACCCCACTGAAGTAGAACCAACCGCCTCGAGCAAAGGGCTCGTGGTCGCTCAAACATCGAACTTCGCCTCAATCCGTCGAGTGTCGCCGGGAACCTACTGTCTTGCTCCCGCCGCCTCCATCAATCCTGCCGGCGAGCCAGCCATCGTGACGGGTGAGTCGAGCTACAGCACAGGTGGAACCATCGCTCTTGCTGTGCTGAACGCCCAACGTCAAGACTGCGCTACGGGCGAATTTGAGGTCGTCACCTACGACGTTCGTTCGCCGAGCTCGCCATCCTCAAGTGCAGGCTTCGCTATCGCCGCGCCGTGATAGGCGATACTGCAGAGGTGATGAGCACCGCAACCGGCGAGCACGCCTCCGAAGGGGACTCCCAAGGCGCCGAGGAGCGTCGCGAGCGCATTCGCGTTGAGACGCCTCGCCACCGGATCGAGGGGCTGCTGATGCTCGCTCGCGACGGCTATCGCAGTCGCGTCTCCGACATGCTCAACGCCTCCGAGCGCGATTTCCTCACGCTCACCGACGTCACGCTGCAGCCGCTCGATGGAGCACCCGTCGAGCGGCACGCCTTCATGGCGATTGCCCGAGCACAGATCGTGTATGTGGTCGTGCCTGAGCCTGACCAGCCCTCCGCCTCCTAGACCACGCCTACATCCGGCAGGGTTTGGTCAGCTTTGGATGCCAACCCGCTGAATGATCCATCTCTGAGTCGCTTGCGAACTGTCCTCCAGGAGAGCGAGATTGTGCGTGCTCCTCGATGAGATTCCTCATCGACCGGAACACACAACCAAACGAATGGAGACGGGCAATGCACGACCAGCACAACGATTCCGAGCTCAATAAAGCGGGAGCGCAGACCTCAGAGGACCCGTGGACGGCTCCCACAACACGTAAGAGCTTCCTGAAGGGAGCCGCCATCGCCGGCGCAGGAGCGACCAGCCTAGGCGCGCTCGCGCCCGCTAGCGCACTTGCCAGAGGCGGCAGAGGCCGACGGGGCGGAAGGGGAAGAAGGGGCGGATTGACGCACAACGATCTGG
>JBAPMC010000160.1:0-1850 GCA_049278415.1 Solirubrobacteraceae bacterium | reverse complement strand
GCCCCACTGTCGCGGCCTCGTGGCTGCGCTGGCATGCCGCCAGGATCGCTTCGGCGCCGGCGAACACCCGTGCCCGGTTGGAATCCAGCGCGTCGAAGCTGCCTGCGGCAGCAAGGCTTTCGATGACGCGCTTGTTGATCGCGCGCGGATTAACCCGTGCCGCGAAATCCGCCAACGAGGTGAACGATCCGTCCTTGCGCGCCTCCACGATCAGCTCGACCGCCTGGCCACCGACCCCCTTGAGACCCGCCAGCGCGTAATGGATGGTGCCGTCGCTGACCTCGAAGGTCGGGCCGGAACGATTAACCGAAGGCGGGTCGACCTTGATGTTGAGCCGCTGCGCCTCGGCGCGAAACTCCGACAGCTTGTCGGTGTTGCTCATGTCCAGCGTCATCGACGCCGCCAGGAACTCCACCGGATAATGCGCCTTCATGTAGGCGGTGTGATACGACACCAGCGCGTAGGCGGCGGCGTGGCTCTTGTTGAAGCCGTAGTCGGCGAATTTCGCGAGCAGTTCGAAAATCGTATCGGCCTGATCCTTGGCGACGCCGTTCTTGACGGCGCCGGCGACGAAGATCGCGCGCTGCTTCTCCATCTCGGCGCGGATCTTCTTGCCCATCGCACGGCGCAACAGGTCGGCGTCGCCGAGAGAGTAGCCGGCCATCACCTGGGCGATCTGCATCACCTGTTCCTGATAGATGATGACGCCGAACGTCTCTTTCAGGATCGGCTCCAGCATTGGATGCAGATATTCCGGCTCCTCGTCGCCGTGCTTGCGGGCGCAATAGGTCGGAATATTCGCCATCGGGCCGGGACGATACAGCGCCACCAGCGCGATGATGTCCTCGAATCGGTCGGGCCGCATGTCGATCAGCGCCCGCCGCATGCCCTGGCTTTCCACCTGGAACACGCCGACCACGTCGCCGCGCGCCAGCATCTGGTAGCTCAAGGCATCGTCGAGCGGCAGCGTCGTGAGGTCGAGATCGATGCAGCGCTGCTGCAACAGCTTGACCGCGCGATCAAGCACCGTCAGCGTCTTAAGACCAAGAAAGTCGAATTTGACCAGGCCCGCCGGCTCGACCCACTTCATGTTGAACTGGGTCACCGGCATGTCGGATTTCGGATCGCGGTAGAGCGGCACCAACTCGCTCAAGGGCCGGTCGCCGATCACGATGCCGGCGGCGTGGGTCGAGGCGTGTCGGGTCAGGCCCTCGAGCCGCTGCGCGATGTCGAAGGCTCGCGCCACCACCGGGTCTTCGTCGCGAAACGCCTGCAGCTTCGGTTCGCCTTCGATTGCCGCCGCCAGCGTCACCGGTGCCGCGGGATTTTGCGGCACCAGCTTGGTCAGCTTGTCGACCTGGCCGTAGGGCATCTGCAGCACGCGGCCGACGTCGCGCAGCACGCCGCGCGCCTGCAGGGTGCCGAAGGTGATGATCTGCGCCACCCGGCCTCTTCCGTAGCGCTCCTGCACATAGTCGATGACTTCGCCGCGGCGGTCCTGGCAGAAATCGATGTCGAAGTCGGGCATCGACACGCGCTCGGGATTGAGAAAGCGTTCGAACAAGAGGCCAAACCGGATCGGATCAAGATCGGTGATGGTCAGCGCATAGGCGACCAGCGATCCGGCGCCGGAACCGCGGCCCGGTCCGACCGGAATGCCGTGGGCCTTGGCCCACTTGATGAAGTCGGAGACGATCAGGAAGTAGCCCGCATAATTCATGCGGTTGATGACGTCGATCTCGAAGGCGAGCCGCTTGTGGTAGTCCTCTTCCACCGTACCCGGCGAGAGGCCGTGCACTTTCATCCGGTTGGCAAGCCCCTCCTCCGCCTGACGCTTCAGCTCGTCCGCC
>JBAPMC010000159.1:0-3243 GCA_049278415.1 Solirubrobacteraceae bacterium | reverse complement strand
GGTGGAGCGTGCTCGGGGCGACGGTGAGCCTGCGTCAGCCGTTGTGAGAGCGCCGGGCGGCGCGGTTACAGCAGGCACAGGCGTGGGAGTGGCGGCGAGCACAGGCGGTGGATCGGCGACTCCTGTTCGTGAGGCGGCGCTTCCGATCACGCCGCTCAGCACGAGCGCGAGCACGCCGGCGCCAAGTAGACCGAGCGCGAGGGCGAGCGCCCATGCGCCTCGTTCCGATGCCGGCTCGGGAACGTTGGGGTCGAGCTGTGCCTTGGCGTCGAGCGGTTGTGGCGAATCGTCGGGTTGGCCCACGAGATCGCTCCCTACCGGATGTCTCACACGATCAAGGTTGACACGAACAGCAAGAGCACACCGCCAGTGAGACGAAGCTCATGCGGGAGTGAGCTTGCCCAGCTTGGCTGCGAGCGAGTCGAGCAGCTCACGGAAGGCGTCTTCGAACTTCTCGACCCCCTCGCGCTCCAGCGTGTTGGTGACGTCGTCGTAGTCAACACCGGCCTTGGCGAGCTCGTCGAATACCGCCTGTGCTTCGCTGAGCCCCTCGTGCAGCGACGGGCGAGGGCTGCCGTGGTCTTGGAAGGCCCGAACAGTCTCCTCGGGCATCGTGTTGATCGTGTCGGGGCCGATCAGCTCGTCGACGTACAGCGTGTCGGGGTAGTTGGGATTCTTGGTTGACGTGGACGCCCACAGCACCCTCTGCGGCGTGGCGCCCTTGCCTGCAAGGTAGTCCCAGCGTGGGCCCTGGAAGATGTGCTGGTAGTGGCGGTAGGCGAGCTTGGCGTTGGCTACGGCGAGACGCCCCTTCAGATCGTCGTGCCCGCCGATCTCATCGAGGCGCCTGTCGGCCTCCGTGTCGATGCGTGAGACGAAGAAGCTCGCCACTGAGGCGACCTTGGTGGGGTCGCCTCCCTCGGCTACGAGACGCTCGAGGCCGCGAACGTAGGACTCGGCGACCTCCGCGTAGCGTTTCAGCGAGAAGATCAGCGTGATGTTGATTGAGTGGCCCTTGGCGATCACATCCTCGATCGCGGCAAGCCCCGGCTTGGTGGCAGGGATCTTGACGAGCAGGTTCGGGCGGTCTACCGCTTCGTGCAGGCGCATCGCCTCGCGGAAGGTTTGCAGCGAGTCGTATGCCAGACGCGGATCAACCTCGAGTGAGACGTAGCCGTCGCGAGCGAGCCCCTGATCCCAGGTGGGACGAAAGACGTCGCAGGCCTCTCTGATGTCCTGCTCGGCCAAGGTCCAGAAGGCATGCTCGACGTCGTCAGCGCCAAGCTCGCGCAACTGCTCGTCGTAGTCCGCCTCGCCCGAGCCCATAGCCTTCTGAAAAATTGAGGGGTTCGAGGTTGCACCTACAATCGCGTCCTCGTCAATCAGCTGCTGCAGATGTCCGCCTCTGATCCCCCCGCGCGAGAGGGAGTCGATCCACACGCTCTGGCCTAGCGCCGAGAGCCTGTGCAGCGGTGAGAGAGTAGGGGCCATGATGGAATCTCCTTAGTGGATTTCCTGTGCGGTTCGCTGTTGCGTGGCTACCTCAGTGTGACGCGTCACGCCGCGAGGGCCGAGGTCTGCCTGCTCAGTGAGCTTGCCCACTCAAGAGCGTCCTTGCGCGTGTTGCGATCGACTCTGGGGTGAAACCTAGCTTCTCCAAGACGGTGGTACCCGGGGCTGAGGCGCCAAAACGGTCGATCCCCTGCACGCCACCGCGGTCCCCCACCCACTTCCACCAGCTCATACTCACTCCAGCCTCGACGGCGAGACGTGCAGCGGTGCTACGCGGAAGGACACTGTCACGGTAAGCAGAGGATTGGGCTTCGAAGATCTCCATGCAGGGCATCGAGACGACCCGCACACGTGTGCCCTCGCTTGCAAGCTCGCGTCCTGCTTGCAGCGTGGGTGCAACCTCTCCACCGGTCGCGATCAGGATGAGCTCAGGATCCGATCCAGCCGCGGAGCTGTCGCCAACCTCGCTCGTTGCGGAGCCGCCAACCTCGCTCGTTGCCAAGTCACCAGTCTCCCTCGTTGCGGAGCCGCCACCGAAGTTTGATTCCCACAGCACATAACCGCCGCGCTCCAGACCCTCTGCAGGGCCCACTTGCGAGCGGTCGAGCACCGGCAGATTTTGCCGCGAGAGCAACAGTGCCACCGGCCCATCCTCTCGTTCCAGTGCAACGCGCCAGGCGAGGGCTGTCTCGTTCGCATCGGCAGGTCTGATCACCCACAGGTGCGGGATGGCGCGCAGCGCCGTGTAGTGCTCAACCGGCTGGTGGGTGGGCCCGTCCTCGCCGAGCGCGACAGAATCGTGTGTCCATACCCACAGGACCGGGAGCCCCATCAGCGCCGAGAGACGCACGCTCGCGCGCATGTAGTCGGAGAAGATCAGGAAGGTTGATCCGTAGGGCTTTACCATCCCGCCGTGGGCGGCGAGCCCGTTGACGATCGCGCCCATGGCATGCTCGCGAATGCCGAACGGGATGTTGCGACCGGTGTGCACACGGGAGTACTCGCCGGCGCCGTCGAACACCGTCTTAGTGGACTCAACCAGGTCAGCTGCGCCGCCAGCCATCGTGGGAGCGAACGGGCTGAGCGCCGCCATCACCTTCTGCCCGGCGGAGCGGGTGGCGATCTGCTCACCGGCGGAGAAGCTCGGCAGCGCCGTCTCCCAGCCGTCGCGCAGACGACCGGACCAGGCTAGATCCCATTCCTCGGCGAGCTGCGGATAGCGCTCGCGCCAGGCCTGCTCGCGCTGCTGCCATGCGCCCTGGGCGGCGGCGCCCGTGTCGTGCAGGCTCATGTGCTCGTACACGCGCTGGTCCACGTGGAAGCTCAGATCGGGATCGAAGCCCATTACCTGCTTGGTGGCGCGCACTTCGTCCTCGCCAAGCGCGGCGCCGTGGGCTTTGGCGGTATCGACCGCTTTGGGAGCGGGGTAGGCGATGTGCGAGCGCAGTGAGATGAACGAGGGACGCTCAGTTTCCGCGCGTGCAGCGAGCAGCGCATGATGCAGCGCCTCGACATCCTCGGAGTCCTCCACACGCTGGACGTGCCAGCCGTCGGCATGCATGCGCGCCACGTGGTTCTCGGTGTCGAAGGAGATGGACGTGGTGCCGTCAATGGTGATGCGGTTGTCGTCGTAGCAGACGATCAGCTTGCCGAGGCCGAAGTTGCCGGCGATCGAGGAGGCCTCCTGCGAGATGCCCTCCATCATGTCGCCGTCTGAGGCGATCACGTAGG
>JBAPMC010000158.1:0-7187 GCA_049278415.1 Solirubrobacteraceae bacterium | reverse complement strand
GTGCAGCTCCCGCGCGATCCTTGCCCGCTCGCCGCTGGCTGCCGTGCTGGCGCGCTGCTCGCGCATTGCATCGAGCTGCTCGGCGCGTTCGCGATGTGCCCGTTCGCGGACGCCGCGCTCGCGCAAGAACTGACCGGTGCCCCACGGCAGCGCCACCAAGAAAGTCCCTGTGAAGAGGAAATCGGAGAATTCCCCCGTCTCGATCATGACGCTGATGCAGGCTCCCAAGAGCACAACCGCCAATGCCAGGCGGGCACGACGGCCACCTAGGAAAGCCCCGGCGCCGTAGAAGACCAGGATCAGTGCGAGGATCGCGCTCGGATTGCTCTGGGTCAGCCTGCCGCCGACAGCATCCTGTGCCGTGACTGCGGCGAAGACCACGAGCAGCGCCGCGAAAGGCCAGCGGCGGCGGACCATCACTGCCGCGGAGATCACCACCGCCGCGAGCGCCTCGGCCGCCCGATGATGGGCACTTGCGCCCAGCCAGATCTGAAGCTCCATTACAAGCAGCAACACCAGTCCCACCAGCCCGTCGACCCGCACCGGATCGAAGCGGGGGAGGCGGCCGGAGGGCCCGCGCGCGCGGAGGAGCATGTCCGCAAAAGTAGCGCCGCGCTGGGACTGGGGCGTCCTCACTGACGATGATCCGCCCTCATCCTCGAGGAGGAGAGGACCGCTCCACCAGACCATCCCCGCGAACGAGCCACGATCGACCGGCCGGCCGACGACAGAACGCGCCCATCGACGTACGTTGCCTGCAACAACTACCGAACCCGGTGGCCTTCAGAAAGGAAGACCCCATGCCCAATCGTCGCATTGCCGCGCTCCTCCCCCTCCCCAACCGCCGGGTGCCCAGCGTCATCGCGGTCGCGGCGACGCTGACCGTCGGGCTGATAGGCGCGGGTTGTGGCAGCGCCAGCAAAACCACTAGTGCTTCCACGACAACGGCGCTCTCCAGACCAGAATTCCTGGCACAGGGCAACGCTATCTGCACACACGGCAACCAGACCCTCGCCGCCGCCGAAAAGGCTCTCGGCAAGCAGGCAAGCGAAGCGCAGTTCAAGGCCTACGTAACAAGCACGTTCGCTCCGACCGTCCAGGAGCAGATCGCCGGGATACGGGCCCTCGCCGCACCGTCCAACGATCAGGCCGACATCGCCAGCATGCTCGACGTTGCCCAGACAGACCTCAACCGGGTGAAGATCAACCCGACGATCCTGACAGAAAAGACCTTCGCCAACTTCGCCAAGCTGGCACATCCATACGGCCTTACAGCCTGTGCCCCTAATAGCTAAATATCTCGCCGCGCCGTTTCGCGGTGTTTGCCGCTGCCACTCCGCGCTTAAGTCCTCCCGGCCGGTCCTTTGCAACCCGGCGAATCGCAATCGAGCGGTTCCGCTCTCGGTCCATGCCCACGATCTCCCGGTCGGGTGTCCGTGATCTCCCGAGTACTTTCCGCGATCTGCAGAGTGTCCATGGTCTCCCGAATGTCGTCCTTGATCCTCCTGATGGGTGCGCGAAGACCACCGCCGCCGGAGCTCCGACCGCGATGGCCCCGAGAGCAAGCGCAACGCCTGCGCCGCGGTGTATTCGTCCGAGCATGAAACCTCTCCTCGGTTGTAAGTGAGCAGTTGCATGCAGTACTAACCGCGCACCGTCGCGCCGAGGTTGCCGAGCTGTGGCGATCGTGTGTAGCTATGCCGTAAACGGCGTGAGGACCTTGACTTCTGCTCGGATGAGAAGGAGAGTGTGTGCGACCCAAAGGGAGCTTCCTCGATCGAAGAACGGCCGGGGGACCCGGAAAGGGACTCGTGCCGATCTTCTGTTGCGCCCACCGGCAGCGCCGGGCTTCTTGCCGTCGCTGTCTTGCGCTACGCGGGCCGGCGAGAAAGCGCCGCCGTGCTGCGGTGCCACCAACCGGATGGAGGCCGAGATGAGCAGCGTCAACTTGAGCAGCGAGAACGCGGCAGGCACGCCGCCGGTGAAGGCCGGGGAGGTGAAGCTTGAGGTCGTGGTCGTGCCGGTCTCGGATGTCGATCGGGCGAAGCGCTTCTACGAGACGCTGGGGTGGCGACTCGATGCCGACCTCGCTGTCGATGATGGCTACAGGGTGGTGCAGCTGACGCCTCCGGGCTCCGCTTGCTCGATTATCTTCGGCGAGGGGGTCACCTCAGCCCCGCCCGGCTCCTCCGAAGGCCTGCAGCTCACGGTCTTTGACATCGACGAGGCTCGTGCCGAGCTCATCGCACGCGGGGTCGACGTCAGCGAGCCCTTCCACGACGTGACAGGGATCTTCCATCACGCCGGTAGCAAAGGGCGCGTGAGTGGGCCGGCTCCGGAGCATGCCGATTACGGCTCGTTCGCCGCCTTCAGTGATCCGGACGGCAACGGCTGGCTGCTCCAAGAGATCAAGACACGGCTTCCGGGACGCTGAAGGGAGCGGCATGACCACGGTGTATGAGTCAGTAGAGGACCTTGCGGAAGCGCTCAGGCGCGCAGCCGAGGCACACGGCAAGCACGAGCAGCGAACGGGCCAGGCGGACCCGGACTGGCCCGACTGGTACGCGCTCTACATGGTGCGTGAGCGCGCCGACGAGGAGCTACCGACATGAACAGCGACTATGACGTGATCGTGCTCGGCGGTGGATCACCTGGCGAGCACTGTGCCGGTGCTCTGGCGGAGGGTGGCCTACGCGTGGCCATTGTCGAGCGCGAGCTTGTGGGAGGTGAGTGCTCGTACTGGGCTTGCATTCCGTCGAAGACACTGCTGCGGCCGGGCGAGGCGGTCCACGAGGCACGCGAGGCCACCGCGAGCGCCGAGGTCGATGTGGAGGCGGCGCTTGCCTGGCGTGACTTCATGGTCTCCGACTATTCCGACGTCGGACAGGAGCGCTGGCTGGCCGATCACGGCATCGACCTACTGCGCGGTAGTGGCCGACTCGCCGGCCCGGGCGTCGTGGAGGTCGACGGCGTGCGGCACACCGCCAACCATGTGGTCCTCGCGAACGGCGCCGATCCGGTCGTGCCGCCCGTACCGGGGCTGCGCGAGCTCGACGGCGTTTGGACCAGCCGCGAGGCGACGTCCATGAAAGCCATTCCGCGCCGCCTGCTCATCCTCGGCGGCGGGCCGGTTGGGGTGGAGATGGCGCAGGCCGTTCGTCGACTCGGCGGCCATGCGGTAGTCATCGATATGGGCGAGTACGTGCTCGCGCGGGAGCCTGCGCCGCTAGGTGAGGCGCTCGGCGAGGCTCTGCGCCGCGAGGGCATCGAGCTCGTCCTGTCCGCGAACGCGACCGCCGCGCGACGCGAGGGCGAGGACTACGTGCTCGAGATTGATGACGGGCGCGAACTGCGCGGGGACCGGCTGCTAGTGGCGACAGGCAGGCGTCCGCGGGTGCGCGGACTAGGCCTCGAGACCGTCGGCGTCGAGCCGGACGTGCACGGAGTTCCAGTCGACGCGCACTTGCGCGCAGCAGAGCATCTGTGGGCAATCGGCGACGTCAACGGCCTCTGGCCGCTTACTCACGTCGGCAAGTACCAGGGCGAGGTGGTCGCCGCGAACATCCTCGGCAACCCGCGAAAGGCCAACTATGAGGCCGTCCCGCGCGTCGTCTACACGGACCCGCAAGCCGCGGCAGTGGGCGCTTCCGACGGCCGTTTCAGCGCCATGGTCCCGCTGTCGGAGGTGTCGAAGACAGCCACCTACTCGCGCGCGTACGCCGAGCAGAACGGCTTTTTGACGCTCCTCAGCGACGGCGAGCGGCTGACGGGCGCCTACGCGCTCGGCCCAGAGGTAGGCGAGTGGCTGCAGCAGGCCACGCTTGCGATTCGCGCCCACATCCCACTAGATGTCCTGGCCGACACGATCCAGCCCTTCCCAACGTTCTCGGAGATCTACGTCGCCGCGCTGAAGGAGCTCCGCGACGAGATGGCGACAGCATCCAAGGCGGTCGGCGCGGGACCGCCGATGGCGAGCTGACTCGTGGTCACCTGCACGGCAAAGTGAGATATTCCTACGCCGAATGGCTCGGCCCGGTCGTGCGCGTGCGCACTTCCGGGCCGAGCGTCACGGTCAGCAGCTGCGATGCCTGCCTTAGTGGGAGCCGGACCTTCGGTGGCCGTCATGCCCGTGTCTGGAGCCGCCATGGCCGTGCGGGGCTCCGTGGCCGGGGTGTCCGTGCCCTGAGCCGCCGTTGCCACCACGACCTGGGAAGCGGCCGGAGCCGCCGTGACCAGGACCGCCCGATCCGCCCGATCCTGACCCGCCCCACGGCAGCAGGTAGGCGCGGTAGGTGTTCACGCCCGTCGGGAACTGAGCGTTGAAGATCAGGTTCCCGTAGGAGTCGAACTCGGAGAAATAAGGCAGCGATCCCCATCCGACGAGCTCCCCGCCGCCCGCAAGCGGCTGGCCGTCGCCCTGAGAGGGAGCGGTCAGGCCCTCGGGCTGGTCCTCTGATTGCAGCAGCGTTGCCGTGTGGTTGCGCTTGTCGAGCTTGAACCGCACGATGCGACTCACACCGAACTCCGCCGTGGAGCCGGTGCCGGTGTTGGCCGCGCCGGCCGACTCGTTGTCGAAGATCGTGTACTCGTGGTTGCCGAGCGGCTCGGGATCATGCTGCCAGGCAAAGATCTCGCCGGCATCGTTGAGAGTCTGGCCCGGAGCCGCCTGCAGGGTGAAGCTGCTGGCCTTGCCCCCGAGCTGCCAGATTATGTTGCCGTTTGAGCGGTTGACCTTGTAGGTCGTCCAGGTGTCGCGGGCGTCGATCAGCAGGTTTCCGTCAGTGTCGACCTTGACAGCGTTGATGTGAAACCAGTCCCACGGGGTGCTCGCCGAGGCGGGCAGAGGCTGCTCGCTCTGCGAGTAGGGCACGTGGTCGGCGCTGTTCCACTGGAACAGCACGCGGCCGGTCGAGATATCGATCTCTTGCACGACACCGTCGATCACCGTCTGGTTGGAGGGCCCGCCGATCGAGGTGAGGTCGGCCGTGGCTGTCGTGTAGGACAGGATCAGCGCTGTGTTCTGCGGCGTGATCAGGAACTCATGGCCGTCCGCGCTAAGACCGTTGCCCGCCTGCACGGTAGCGATCTGCTGATAGTGATCGTTGTAGATGTAGTCCGTGCCGGACGCGAGCCCGCCGAGGTTGGTGCCCTGCCACCAAGTCAGCACAGGCTGACCGTGGTAGGTCTGAGTGCGGAAGTCGCTGGCCTCCTCTCCGGCCGGCACGGCTTGGAACCAGACGACGTTGCCTTTCTGATCGAGGATCTCAGGACCGTTGGCATACGTCGTCGCGTCGCCGAACGGGGAGATGAAGAAGTCACCCTGCACGAGGTTGCCCTGCGAGGTGAGGATCGACACGGGCGGGGGCGCGGTCGCGGGGTCGGCGACGGCGGTGCTCGCAACCGAGGCGGTTGTGGAGAGCGCCACGACGAAGGTCGTCATGACGGCGGCGCTCGCTCGGCGCCATCGCCGCTCCGCTCGGCCCGGCGCGTTCGGGGTTGGGATCTCGGACATGGCTCTGATTCCTTTCGTGGATCGGGCTTGCGGTTTAGGGGTTCCCGGCGGGGTTCCCACCGGGATGGGTGACGACGCTAGCACGAAACCTCATAATTTCAACCATATTTATGAGGATTATGTTTGGCGAGCACCTTTTGCCGGTCGCCGAAGGCGTATGCCATGCCTACACACGTATGCTGTCGGTGGCTTGGCGTGGGTGGGTGTATGTTGATGCTTTCCGAACGCCAGGAGGTTCCCCATGTATATGCGTGTCGTGAGATTCACCGATGTGAACGCCGAGCGGGTGGAGAGATTGCTGGCCCGCATAAAGGAGTCAGACGGGCCACCTCCGGGCGTGCCCGCCACCGGCTTGACGATGATGTTCGACGAGGCGCAGGGCACGGCGGTGGTTCTCCAGCACTTTGCCACGGCGGAGGACATGAGCGCAGGCGCCCAAGCGTTTAGCGCGATGGATGCCTCAGAGACCCCGGGTGTCCGCGCCTCCGTGGACATGTGTGAGCTGAAGCTCGAGCTCGAGGTCTGACACACACAAGCCTCGTACGCTGAAATGGCCTATGACAACGAGCTCGCCCATCGCATCCGCGAGCAGCGTGATCCATATGCGCAGCCTGCCCGCAGGGGCATGCGGCCGGCTACACGGCACCTTGCTCCCTGCCAGTAGGCCTGATCCGATCCCGATCGCCACGCCGGCTGCGACATCGCTTGGGTAGTGAACGCCTGTGTGCACGCGCGAATAGGCAACCGTCCCTGCCAGTGGCGCCAGGGCCGGCGCCAGCGCTGGCAGCTCAGTGCAGGCGCCGGTGACAAACGCGAATGCTGCGGCGCTGTGGCCCGACGGAAATGACGTTGACCGCGGCGTATGAATGAGCGCCGGGTGTGACTGCGAGGAGGGCCGACGTCGGCGCGCGAGCAGCTTTGCCGGGCCGTTGGCTACCCCCGCCGCGATCGCGACCGCGAAGAGGCCGCGCCCTGCCGCCCTTCGCCCTGGTCCCCTGCCGAACACCGCTAGAGCGGCGGCGATCACGAGCCATAGTCGCGAGTAGTTCGCTGCTCGCGTGATGGCAATGAGGGTGCGATCCAGTGCGGGTGAGCGCGTACCAAACGAGCGCTTCATCAACTGGCGGTCCAGATGCTGAACGCGACGCCACATCGTCACTGAAGCTCACGCCGCCGCAGACAGTGCGACACGTACAGCGCCCAGCCTGTGCCGAGCATCACGCCGACGGCCACGTCGCTTGGATAGTGGACGCCCAAGTAGACGCGAGACACGGCTACTACGAGGACGATCATGAGTGCAAGCCCGGCGGCCACGCCGGTTATCGTCGGTGGCGCCCCGGCCGTGCGCAAGGCAAGCACCAGCGACAGCCAGAACGCGCTGGCTTGCGTCGCATGGCCCGAGGGAAAGCTAGAGCTTGTAACCGCCTGCAGGTGCTCGACAGGCGGTCGCGGCCGCATAATGAGCAGCTTTACCCAGGCTGCGATCAATATCGCGCCGCTGAGGCTGAACGCGACCGCGAGGGCCTCTCGACGCAGGCCTGCCCGGCCGAGCGCCGGGCAGATGACCAGGGCGAGCCCGACCAACAGGAATGCGCTTCCCGCCCACGTCACCGCCCGCGCCGCTTGGATCACGATCCCAGAGCGCTCAGCGGCTACATCGCGCACCGCATTCAGG
>JBAPMC010000157.1:0-10818 GCA_049278415.1 Solirubrobacteraceae bacterium | reverse complement strand
CTTTATGGGAATGGACCACCGCTACGAGTGGCGCATGACTACTCCCGCCCAGACGCTGTCTGTGCACATCTCAAGCAGACGGGAAGAGCAAGTGACATTCGACGCAACACTGTCTCTTCGTCGTCGCGAGCTCACGCGCGCCTCGCTTGCGAAGTGCTCGACGACCACACTTCGCACACTCGCCTCGATCTACACGCAGGCGGCGTTGTTGAAGCTCAAGGGTGTGCCGGTACACCCACATGTGGGAGTTAACCCCGCATGACCACACGACTGTCACGCGCGCTCGCACATGCATTTCTGCGACATATCCGATCGGGCAGCCTCATCGTAGTTGAGGGTGGGCAACGGATTACCTTCGGAGCGGGTACTCCCACTGCCACCGTCTACGTTCGCTCTCCGAACGCGTGGCGAAAGCTGTTGCGTGGCAGTAACGGACTTGCCGAGGCCTACGCTCGACAACTGTGGGACTCACCGGACCCCACCGCCGTCGTGAGGGTGGCTGCGCGCAATGCTCATGGTCTCGACCGCTTTCGTAGAGTGCTCGTGCCGCTGCTGGCTCCCGTGCAGCGTGCCCGTGCCCTCATCAGTCGCAATACGCGTGGACGCCGGCGTCGCGACATCGCCGCCCACTACGACCTCGGCAACGACCTGTTCAAGCTGATGCTCGACCCAACCATGACCTACTCGTGTGCCGTGTTCGAGCGACCCAACATGACACTGCAGGAAGCTGCGGTGGCAAAGCTCGAGCGCGTGTGTGAGAAGCTCGACCTGCAGCCCGAGGATCACGTATTGGAGATCGGCAGTGGCTGGGGGGCGTTCGCGCTGTACGCCGCTCGCACGCGCGGCTGTCGCGTCACCACCACCACGATCTCCCTCGAGCAGCACCGTTATGCGGTCGAGCAAGTTCACCGTGCCAGCCTGGAGGACCGGGTGGACGTGCTGCTCGAGGACTACCGCGACCTGCGGGGTAGCTACGACAAGCTCGTGTCGATCGAGATGATCGAGGCGGTCGGTTGGCAGCACTTCGGCACGTTCTTCACTCGCTGCTCGGAGCTGCTCGCACCCGACGGAGCGATGCTGCTGCAGGCGATTGCGATCGAAGATCGTGCCTACGACGTGGAGAAGGCTTCCAGGAGCTTCATGAACACCTACATCTTCCCGAACGGATGCCTGCCTTCGATGCAAGTGATCAACCGCAGCGTCAAGCGACACACCGACATGACGGTGGCTCACGTGGAGGACATCACCGACCACTACGTCCACACGCTTCGGCACTGGCGCACCAACTTCGAGCGTAACGTCGGCAAGCTCGCCGGCCTTGGCTACGACAAGCGTTTCAGGCGTATCTGGACGCTCTATCTGGCCTACTGCGAGGCGGGCTTCCTCGAGCGGCGCATCCGGGACGTTCAGGTCGTGCTCTCAAAGCCTGAGCGGCGGATCACGATTGGTGTCCCACAAGCCGAGCCAGCGCGTGCGCTCAGCGGCGCCGGCATGGCCGGCTAGCACTCGGAGAAACAACCGCAAAGGGGCTCAACGACGTGGCTGGCGGCTGAACAGTCGTGCGGTGAATGCGTCGAGCACAAACGCGGGTGCGCCCGCCGCCAGCTTCGCAAGCGAAGAGCGCCCGCCCGGCCCGAGCACGCGCCGGTCGGCTTGGATCGCGCTCATAACCTTCGTGGCCCACTCCTCAGGTGGGATTCGGTCCCAACCTGAGGTATCCATGTGGCGGCCATAGACCTCGTCGGTGTTCTCCAGCATGTCGGTCGCCACGCCCGGCGTCACCAGGTGCATGGCATGCACACCGGTGCCGCGCAACTCACGACGCAGCGATTCGGTGAGCGCCACCACCCCAGCCTTCGAGGCGGCATAGGTGCTTGCCGCCGGGAAGTAGGCGTAACCGCTGATCGACGCGTTGTTGACGATCGTCCCGGCATGGCGCTCAAGCATCCCTGGCAGCACCCGCTGGGTGAGGTGGGCGACTCCCACGAGATTGACCTGGAACATCGCGTACACCTCCTCCATCGACTGCTCCTCGAGCAGGCCGCCGGTCATCAAGCCCGCGTTGTTGACGAGCAGGTCGATCTGGCTGAGCTCCTCCCCGAGCTGCTCGCAGCTCGTCTCAATGCTCGCTCGGGAGGAAAGATCCATCGGGACCGCCCTCACCTCATGCGCTCCTCCGGCAGGTGGTGTCAATGCATGGAAGCTCTCCACTGAGCGCACGCCTGCCAGCACTCTGTGCAGTGGCAGCTCGCTGAGACGCTCGAGGATGGCCCGGCCGATACCGCGGTTGGCGCCGGTGACTAGCGCTGTGGCGCCGGTGAGGTGCATTACTCAAGCCTAGGCGGTCCTTATTGGATGCATGATCGGGGCTCCGCGCCCGGCTTGCGAAGATGGGTATGTGAGCACTGTCTCTGAGAAGCGCACGCCGCGGGTGACGGCCGTGATGCGCGAAGGCGAGCGAGTCACGCCACTCGAGCTGTTCTTCGACCTGGTGTTCGTGCTCGCGCTCACGCAGTGCACAACACTGATGGCTCGTACCCCTACCTGGGAAGGCATCCTCAAGGGGCTGCTCGTGCTCGGAATGCTGTGGTGGTCATGGGTGGGATATGCCTGGCTCACGAGCGTCATCGACCCCGAGGAGGGGACGGTTCGCCTCGCGATGTTCGCGGCAATGGCGGCATTGCTCGTTGCTGCCTTGGCGGTGCCTGGCGCGTTTGGCACAGAGGCGCTCCTGTTCGCCTGCGCCTACGGGGCTGTGCGGACCGCCCACATCGTGCTGTTCTCGCTCGCCAGTCGTAACGACGCTGCGCTGCGACACTCGGTCATCGGACTTGGAATCACCACCGCAATCGGGGTTGGCTTGCTCGTGGTCGCCTCGTTCACGGGTGGAGCGCTTCAACTCTGCCTATGGGGCCTCGCACTAGTGCTCGACGCGGGCGGTCCGTATCTGTTCGGCGCCGATGGATGGAAGCTCGTGCCCGGGCATTTCGCCGAGCGTCACGGCCTGATCGTGCTGATCGCTCTCGGCGAGTCGATCGTGGCGCTTGGGGTCGGCGCGAAGGTGGTGCTCGATGCGGGGATAGTCACAGCCGCGGTGCTTGGCGTAGTAGTGGCCGCGACGCTCTGGTGGGTGTACTTCGACGTCACTGCGATCGTCGCCGAGCGTCGGCTGTCGCGCGCTACGGCTGGACGTGAGCAAAACGAGCTGGCGCGCGACTCCTATTCCTACCTGCACTTCCTGATGGTTGCCGGAATCGCCCTGCTCGCAGTTGGGCTGAAGCTCACGATCGAGGGTGTTGGGGATCCCTTGAAGCTTGTGCCCGCCGCTGCCCTGCTCGGTGGCGCTGCGCTCTATCTGCTCGCCCACGTGGCCTTCCGTTGGCGCAACATGCACACGCTCAGCGGGCGACGACTGATGTGCGCAATTACGCTAATCGCACTGGTGCCGGTGACGGTCGCGCTCGGGATCTCCTCGCTGGCGACGCTCGGTGTTCTTGCGGTGATCCTGACCGCATTGATCGCCTACGAGGCATTGCGCTACGCCGATGCGCGCGATCGCGTCAGGCACCAGTCGGCCTATCAATAGGCGATCCTCAGGTAGAAGCCGCTATCGCTATGGCTAGAACGGCGGCCCGAACAGGTACTGCTTGAGCACGAGACCAGCGAGCACCGCGTAGCCGAGATCGGTCGGGTGGATGTCTTGTAGCGGTGTGCAGAAGTTCGTCAGCAGGCAGATCGTCGGCTGCTCACGTGGGCCAGGTGGATTGAACACAGGCAGCGGATCAGCAAAGCGCGCGCCCACGGTGGAGGCGACTTGCTTCATGACTTCGTTGAGCTGTGCAGTCAGCTGGTCGGCGCCTGTCAGCGATGGCCCAAACGGGTTGTACAGCCCGAGCACAATGATCTTGGCGTGCGGCGCAGCGCCGCGCAGATCGGCGAGGATCAGCCCGAGGTTCGAGGCGATGTGCGCGAACAGCGCTGGCGCTTCAGTGGCGATGCACGCCGGTTCAAGCTTGCATGTCTTCTCGATCACTCCGAGTGCGTCGTTGGCGCCGATATCAAGCGTGATCGGACTTACGCGGTGCGGATTGGCGTTCAGGTAGGCCAGCGCATCCGAGAGCTGTGAGGAGGTTGGGCCACCAACATATGGGTGGTGCAAAGGAAAGGCGAGCTGATATTCACACGGTCCCTTGATGAAGGATTCGGTGGTCTCGCCGGGACAGCCGTCGTTGACGATCTGCAGATTGCGATCTCCAAAGCTCAGCACCTTGCCGAAATCGTCGACGTAGCCCGTATTGAACGCCGCTGGATTCTCGTTGGGATAGAGGCTGTTGAACTTCGCCTGGGAGTAGCCAAAGGCAAGGGAGTCTCCGAGCGCCAGATAGCTGACCTGCGGTCTGCCATATCCTGGCCCACCGTGGTGGAGTCCTCGGCGCGAATGACCAAACGCGCCCGCCGTGGGCGCCAGCCACATCGTGGCGAGCACAGCCGCGAGCATCGCAAAACCTGCGAGCGGGCGGACGTGGAACCGAAGCCAGCTAACCATCTTTGCCTCCCCTGCGACTCTTGGCTTGCCCAAGCCCCCTCACGCTGCGAACTACCTGGGCCGATCTAGCCAGGGTACCCTCGCCGCCTTCTCGCCAAACCGACTTGGATAGCCGTCAAGGCAACGGTCGTCCGGAAGAGTGGACAAGCAACAGCTTGGCGTCAGGCAATCGTTGGGACTTGCCCTGCCGGTGTGTGCTCGCGTGACGTGGAGGGGCGCGCCCGCAACACGACCTCGCACCCGCGGGAAGGGCTGATCGTGATGCTGCGTCTGCGCGCCGTCTCAGGACGCTCGCCAACGGGGATCAGCACGTTGTGCTCAATCACCGCGCGCAGCACGATCTTCATCTCGAGCATGGCGAAGCTCGCTCCGAGGCAACGTCGCCTGCCACCCCCGAAGGGCAGCCAGGTATAGGTCCCGGGCGCTTTCCCGCCCGCGCTCTCGAGGAACCGCTCGGGGCGGAAAGCGTAGGGCTCGGGGTAGATGTCGGGGTCGTGATGGACGAGGTAGGCGTTGGCGATCAGCACCACCCCTGCCGGGTAGTTCACTCCGCCGATCCTCACAGGCTTCTTGACGAGGCGCGGCTCGGCGTTGATCAGCACCGGGCGTCGGCGCATGATCTCGTGGATGGTGGCCGTCAGGTAGGAGTCCTCCTCGGGGTCCTGCGCAAGCTCCTCCGCGAGTCGCTCGATCACCTGGGGCGCCCGAGAGAGCTGCTCGAATCCCCAGGCGAGCTGCGAGGCGGTCGTCTCGTGGCCGGCCACAAGCGCGGTCACGAGCTCATCGCGCAACTCGGCGGGGCTCATCGGCGAGCCGTCCTCGTGCCTAGCTGAGAGCAGCAAGGCGAGTACGTCTGGCCCTCCCTCACCCTCGCGACGGCGCTGATCGATCAGCTCGAAGATCAGCTCATCAGCCTCCTCGCCAAGCCTTTCCAGGCGCCCTACGGGACCGCGCCCGGCGAGCATGGTTTGGGCGAACGGCAGCAGTGACAACGGGCTCTCGGCAAACTCGAGGATCTGGGTGAGCAGTTCGCGCAGGCGATCGAGCTGGGCGCCCTGCTCCAGCCCGAACACAGCACGCAAAACGATCTCTAGCGTAAGTCGCTGAAGCCGCGGGTGCAGGGCAACTGTCTGCTCGCGAGGCCAACTGGCCACCTCGCGCTCTGTTAGCTCGGTCATCAGATCGGCGAGGCTCTGCATGCTCTCTCCGTGGAAGGCGGGCAGCATCAGCTTGCGTTGCTCCAGGTGGGGGGCCTCGTCGAGCAGGATCACAGAGTTGGGGCCGACGATCGGCTCGAGAATGCGCGCGCCCTCGCCAGGGTGGAGCACGTCCGGCGGCGCCTGAAACAGCTCCTTGATGTCGTTGGGGTCTGAGAGGACCACGAACGGCGCCTGACCCAGCAGGCGAATCGTGAAACGCTTGCCGTAGCGCTTTCGAGCGCGCTCGAGTCCAACGGTTGGACGCTTCCAGGAGGCTATGGTCTGCCAGGTCACGGGCATTCTTGGGCCCGGCGGGAGCTGACTCTTGATCCGACGGTTCTCCAGGATGTTGTTCATGATGGCCGCTCCGTCCTGCTCGCCTGATTGGACTTGAGCCTAGCGCGAGCTGTTCGACTACGATCTCACCTCTTCGGGGTGATGACGCGTGCGCTCTCTTCCGAGAGGCTGTTGTCGCACGTTACGTGCAAATGAGAGGATCAACAGCTATGCCTGTATTGGCAGTCTCAACCGGAGCGGGATTTCTATTTGGGGCGATCTACGTCGTCCTGCTCATCACGCTCGGGATACTCTCGATCCGCAAGGGCCATTGGGTGATGTTCATCATCGGCATCTTCATCCCGCTGTTCTGGATCATCGGCGCGATGCTGCCGCCGACGCGGCCTAGCTGACCGGCCGAAGCTCGGCGCGTCAGGCTCCGGGGATCGGCTCGGCTTCAGCCACGGGAGCGGTGTCGCGCGCCTGGAAGAACTCGGCGCCCTCGATGCTCATGTGTGGGAGCGCCCTGTCGAGCCAGCCCGGGATCCACCAGTTGATCTTGCCCATTAGGACCATCAGCGCTGGCACCAGCAGGCAGCGCACGACTGTGGCGTCCAGCGCCACGGCGACGGCAAGCCCCACACCGAACTGCTTGATGGTCGGGTCCCCGTTTAGGACGAAGCTGCCGAACACGAACACCATGATGAGAGCGGCGGCGGTAATCACACGCGCGCTCGTGAGCAGGCCGGATATCACCGAGCTGCGGTTGTCCTCGCCGGCGTGAACATGCTCTTGGATCTGACTGACCAGGAACACCTCATAGTCCATCGAGAGCCCGAACAGGATCGCGAACATAAACAGCGGCACGTAGGACACGATCGGCACCGGTCCGCTGAGACCGATCGCACTGCTGAGCCAGCCGTACTGGAAGACGGCGGTGAGCACACCGTAGGAGGCTCCGATCGACAGCAGGTTCATGACCGCTGCCTGAGCGGGCACCACGATCGTGCGGAAAGACAGGATCAGCAGCAGGAAGCTGAGCGCGATCACAACAAAGATCTGGAGGGGCAGCTTTTCAGAGATTCGCGAGGCGAGATCGACATAGCCGGCGGTGCTGCCGCCGATGTCGGCCTGCATGTCGGTGCCCTTCTCGGCATTCGGGATCACGTCTGAGCGCAACTGACCGACCAGGTCTTCAGTCTCTTTTTCGGCGGGTCCTGTAGTTGCGATGGCGTTGAAGTAGGCGGTGGTGCCAGCCTTGTCGATCTGGGCGGGTGTGACCGTCGCAACCCCATGGGTAGAGGCGATGTCCTTCTGCAGCGTCTGCAGACGTGGGTCGCCGGCGCGCGCGTCTCCTTGGGAGCTTTGCTGGCTGCTCGATGAGGCTCCCGAGGAGCTCGACGAGCCTGTCGAGCTCTGCTGCGTTGAGGACGAAGGGGCTTTTGCGGCTGATCCCAGCGAGACGGCGACGAGGAGCGGTCCGTTCACGCCCGGTCCGAAGCTGTTGGAAATGAGGTCATAGGCGCGGCGCGCGGTGGTTGAGGTGGACAGTGCAGCCACATCCTGCTGTCCCAGCGTCAGCGACAGCAGCGGAATCGTCAACGGAACGAGGATCGCGAGCGCAATGAGACCCGCAATCAGCGGTTGTTTGGCGATTCTGTTTGCCCACCTCGCCGCCGTTCCCTGCTTCGGGTGCGCGTCGGGTTGAAGGTTGCGGACTCGAAGTGAATAGATGTGTGGGCCGGTTATCGCCAATATTGCCGGCAGCAGTGTGAGCGCTGCGAGCACGGCGACGACCACTGCGACACCCGCCATCAGGCCCATCGTGGTGACGAGTGGGATGCCAGCCACCGCGAGTGACACAAGCGCGATCGTCACAGTGCCGCCGGCGAAGAACACCGCGCCTCCTGAGGTGGCTGCGGCCCGAGCGATCGACTCGTCGAGCTCTAGCCCTTCATTGAGACCACGGAAATGGCGCGTGACGATGAACAGCGCGTAGTCGATCCCCACGCCCAATCCGATCATTGTGGCTAGCGTTGGCGCGACCGTGGGCACCGCCGTGACGTGACCGAGGATGCGGATGATCGCAAGCGTGGAGAGCAGTGCGAGGATTGCGTTGAGGATCGGCAGCAGCATCGAGACGACCGTCCCAAAGGCCAAGGTCAAGATCACCATCGCCGCGAGGATTCCGATCAGCTCGCTGGACTCGGTGGCGGGTTTTGACACCTTCTGCCCCAACTGGCCACCGGTCTCGACCTCGAGTCCCGCTTTCTTGGCGGGGTCGGCGGCGTCGATGATCTTCTGCACCTGTGTTGTGGAGAGTTCTCCCGGGGGGACCGCCAATGTCACAGATAGATATCCCGTCGCCTTGTCCTTGCTCAGCGCTGTGGCGCCCTGAGGTGTGAGTGGGTTGATCACTGCGGCAACGTTCGGGGCTTTGGCGACGTCAGCCGCTGCCTGGTTGACGGCGCCTGAGTACTTGGAGTCGGTGAGCTTCCCGCTTGATGCATGCAAAACGATCGGGCTGGTGCCGTTTGCTTGATCGGGGAACGATCGGGCCAGGGTGTCCGTGGCGCGCTGGCTGTCCGTGCCCGGCAGGGACAGGTTGTCGTTCGTGTTGTCTCCCAGTCGATGCGACACGCCGACCAATGCGACTGTCACCACGAGCCAGATGCCAAACACCACAAATCGATGCCTGACACAGGACTTCGCCAGTCCATACAACACGCCCGTCATGTCCGTTGCGCCCCTCTCGATTGCCCTCGGAGCGGCTCATCGTGTCTTGTGGGGACCGTGCTGTCAAGGGAGCCTCGACGGCGATTGTGAGCGACCTGGCTCGGACGCGAAGGCAAAGGACGGAAGGATGAGCGTTGAGAGAACAGCTGCTCCCGCCAGCGCAGCGGCGGTGGAGGCACGCATGTGCCCGCTGGCTGTGGCGAGCAGACTGATTATGTCCGCTTGCGTGGTCGTGCCGGCGCTTGGGATGGTGGCTTGTCCCTGCGCACACGTTGTGGTGTGTCCGGCTCGACCAAGCGCTCGATCAGCTCGACGAGCGCTGCTTCGGCGTGCGTCAAGCTCAGCCCACGGTCGCGCCGCAGGATCTTCCACATGTACACGTCGCACACCGCCACCAGCTGCGCCAAGCGTCGTTCGCGCGTTTGCGCATCGAGGCGCTCGAGTTGCGGCTCGAACGTGTTCAGGACCCACTCTTCGTGCACCTCGTGGCCGCGATCGACGGCGCGACGCGCGAGCGAGTCGCGCCGCTCGGGGCCCAGCACGCGGACCACAGCGTCCCTGTAGGGCAGCAGGCGCGTCACGACGTCTCCGTAGCGCTCATAGTGGCGCATCAGATTGGCGACCGCTCCAGGTATGTCTCCGACCGGTGCTTCAGCGCGTTCTTTGACGACGGTCGAGCTAGTGCGACGCAGCACAGCATCTAGCAGACCTTCCTTGGAGCCGAAATGGCGCAGCGCCGTCTGCTTGGTGACGCCCGCGCGCTCGGCGACCGACTCAAGCGACGCCTGCTTCCAGCCGTCCCTCTCGACCTCTTCGGTGGCCGCCTGCAGCAGAGTCTCGCGCGTGCGCTCCTGTGCCTGCGCGCGGGCCACCTGTTTGTACGGACGCCGCGGCTCAGCTCCCGCCATCTGAATCAGTCTTGCAGAGCAAGAGCTGCCGGCACCGAACTTGCCAGGTAGCCGGGTAGCGCGATGATGGTGAGCGCAGCTGCGCTCACCATCGTGACGCTTGTGAGCGCGTCTGTCGCGGAGAATGAATAGACCACAGGAAAATTGATCACATGGGCAAGCGCGCGGTCGGCGAGCTGTTGTCCGTAGAGACCGAAGATCGCTCCGGTAACGCAGCCGACGCCGAGCAGCACCAGGCTCTCGAGCAGGATGGTGCACCATAGTTCGGTCCGCGGCAGCCCCTCGAGCTTGAGCTTGGCAAGGCGTGGTTGACGCTGCCAGACCATCGCGCCCATAGCTGCAGCCATCGCGAGGACTGCGGCGATTGGGATAAGTGCAGCGATTTGGGTGAGGCGCGCAAGGGCCTGGCGGCTGAGGCTGCGCTGCTCGGCGGCGTGCTGCGTGGCGGTTTGGACGGCGAGGCCCGAGTGTGCTCCCAAAGCACGTTCGATCTCACGGGCGCCCTGTGTGAGTGAGACGCTGGGCGCCAACAGGACGTTGTAGGCGCTTGCATCCGTGCTTCCCCACGCACGCGCGTAATCGGAGGCGTTCATGACGATCGCTCCAGGAGCCCAGCCGATATTGGTTGACAATGCTGCGATGCGGAACGTAAGCGGGTTGGAGGTGGGCAGCGTGAAAGCTTGTCCGATGTGCAAGTGCCGTTCTTCGACGATGGCCTGTGAGAGGACCAGCCATCCCCCTGCGCGTACGCGTTCCGTTGCTTGGCGCAGGTTGCCCCGCAGGAGCTGGTCTGCGGGTAGCAGCGGAGTGGCTTGGCGCGGCGGCGCGATTACCAGTATCCGACGCTCGCCATAGTCCAGGAGACCGCTGCGGTAGATGCGTACTGCGCGTATGCCCGGAAGACGCTCGAGCTTGGTTTGTGCCACGGGCGTGAAGGGGGCTGTCTTCAGCAGGTTGTAGGAGCCGGCGGGAGAGACCCAGACATCGGTGAACGCGTTCGTCTCACGCGCAGCATTTTCAAGGCCAGCGAGGAGGTCGCCATGGGCGCCTTGGATCGCGACACTGCCAAAAACCGCGATGGCGCCGGTTGCGGCGATCGCAACGGCTCGGGAGCGGGCGGCGCTGAGCTCCATCGCGGCGACGTGTGGAACGG
>JBAPMC010000156.1:0-20334 GCA_049278415.1 Solirubrobacteraceae bacterium | reverse complement strand
AGCTTGGCCTCCTCGATCTTCTGTTTGAAGCTGTGCGTGTCGCTGCCGAGATAGATGTTGCGCATCAACTGCATCGTGATCGTGGAGGCGCCCTGCAGGGTCTGACCATGCAGGGCGTCCTTGACCGCCGAGCGGAATATGCCGGTCAGATCCACCCCGTTGTTCTGGTAAAAGCGCTGGTCCTCGATGGCGACCGTCGCTTCGCGCAGCATTCTCGGTATTTGTCCGCTTGTGATCGGCGAGCGCAGCACGTCGGACTGGATGAACCCCAGGCGCGTGCCATTGGCGGCGAACACCTGCGAGGAGGCGCCCGCTAGCTTCGGTGTGAGTGAGTCGAGGCTCGGAGCCGACTGGGCGACCGACAGGACGTATCCTACGGCAACGACAACGCCTAGAACGATCGCTCCGGCGACCCCGCCGAGGCCGATGAACACGATGCGTGACGGTCCGGAGCGGTTGCGCCGCTTACGACGTTGTCGTGCTTGTCTTGACATCTCTCGTGCGTCCCCGTCCGTGACTGTACCGTCTCGCAGTGTGATTTCCTGCCAGTAGCGCAGACGACGACACAATCCTTGCGCCACTCTTCATGAGCTCCGACACCGCCGAGCCCGCCATCGCAGACCGCTCAACCGGGCTCACCGTCCCAGCGAGCCCGGCTGCAGTGCGCATACGCGCCAATGCCGAGCGGATCACCGCGGCACGTGACGTATGGAGAGCCCTGTGGATCTCACGCCTGCTCGTATGGATGGCTGGAGCCGGAGCTGTCGCAACACTCGGCTTCGGGCCGGTGCGTCATGCCTTCAATCCGCCCGGGATCACGCGTGGCTTCGGGGCGCTCGGCAATGTGCTGGCGGCACCTGCAGCACGCTGGGACGCAGCTTGGTACCTGGTGATAGCCCACTATGGCTACCGCCCCGATCTTGGATCACTGACGGCGTCGCGCACGGCGTTCTTCCCGCTCTATCCCCTCGGCGTGCGCGCGCTTGCGGATCTCGGGCTGGCACCGGTGATCGCAGGCGTGCTGCTTTCTATTGCGGCATTTGCGGCCGGCCTCTACGGTCTGCACCGTTTGACCACGCTTGAAGTTGCGCGGCTACGGTTGTCCGGTGGCGGCGAGGTGGCTCGGTTGGCTGTGCTGCTAACGGCCTTCGCGCCGATGGCTTTCTATTTCTCGGCGGTGTACAGCGAGTCGCTTTACCTGGCTCTATCAGTGGGCTTGTTTCTGTGTGCACGCCGCGGACAATGGTCGACCGCTGCGCTGCTTGGGGCGCTGGCGAGCGCGACCCGAAGCAACGGTGTGGTGCTTGTGGTGCCACTTGTACTGCTCTACCTGTATGGGCCGCGCGAGGACCGGATGCCCGACCGTCGCCGCGAGGAAAGATGGCGAGCCCAGGGTGGGCGTCTGTCTGCCCTGTCGTTTCTGAGTGAGCTGCGGCCGCGCTATCGAGTACGCAGCGATGCGCTGTGGCTTGCCCTGGTACCGGTAGGGCTAGGCCTCTATATGGGCCATCTGGCGCTTGCAGGCGGAGATGCCCTCGCGCCGTTTCACGCCGAGGCCGTGTGGAACCGGCATTTCGCCGGACCTTATGGAGGAGTGTGGGATGGAGCTAGAGCGGCGTTTGATGGGCTACGTCAACTGCTCTCATTCCAGCGCCACCACCTCTACTACAGCGTGGCCGGTGGCAGCCCGTTTATCGATGCCGAGCACAATCTGCTGCTGTTCGGGTTTCTGCTTGCGGCAATCCCGGCTGCGATCGGCGTGCTACGGCTACTGCCGGCTGCCTACGGTATGTACGCGCTTGCAGCGCTCTTGCTGCCACTCTCCTACCCCGTGGGTCCCCAGCCGCTGATGTCACTGCCACGCTTCCTCGTGGTGCTATTCCCGCTGAACATGTGGTTTGCAGTGCGTCTCGCGTCGTTGCCGCGAGCCATCACGGTCACGGTGCTGGTCGTCTCCGGTCTGGCAATGGCGTTCTTCGTGGGTGAGTTCGCGACCTGGCATTGGGTGGCCTAACGAGATGGATGACCAGCTCGACCATCAGATACGCGAAGGGGAGCTCGCGCCGGACGGGCGGCAGCAGGTATCGCTGAGTAGCTCTACGGTCGGCCCGGCGGCCAACGACTGGCCTGTGTGGACAGGGTTCGTAGCTCTCCTCGGCGCACTCGTGCTTGCGGCGGTGGGCGGCCTGATCGTCGACATTCCGGCCGTCCTGCTCGGAGTGAAGATCAGCTCCTCGCACACTCCACCTGGTTTGGAGCTTGCTGACACGGTGGTGCAGGACATTGCGTTCGTACTGACCGTTGTTCTGTTTGCACGGCTCGGGGGACGCAAGGTGCATTCGTGGCAGTTCGGTCTACGTCCAACGCCCGCACGCCGCGCCGTGGGACTCGTGGTGCTCACGATCCTTGCATTCCTCGCCTTCAGTGTCATTTGGGCAGTCATCCTTGAAGTGAGCACAAAGGAGAAACTGCTCGAACAGCTGGGCGCTAACAAAACGGCGTTGCTGCTTGGGCTCAGTGCGCTGCTTACGACGGTGATCGCCCCCATCTGTGAGGAGATGCTATTTCGCGGATACATCTTTGCTGCCCTGTCCAAATGGAAGGGTTGGCTCCCGGCTGCTGTTCTGACGGGCGTGCTGTTCGGTTTGGTGCACGTAGGCTCTGCCCCCGCCGTCGATCTGATCCCCCTCGGCGTACTCGGGTTTATGTTGTGCATGCTCTACAGGCGCACCGGCTCGCTCTACCCGTGCATCGCCACGCACTCGCTGAACAACTCGATCGCGTTCGGAGCGCTCGAGGGCTGGGGCTGGCAGGTGCCGCTGCTGATGGTTGGGGCGCTTGCAACGATTGGCGCGCTCGTCCTTCTCGCACGGCGGATTGGCTTGATATCCGCTGTCCCCGCAAGCGCTGCCGTCGTCTCGACCGCCTACGATTATCCTCATGGTCTCTAAACATGGCTTCTCAAGCCTGCTGTCTGCTGCGGTTCTGTTCTGTCTACTGACGACGGCTGGCACTGCGTGGGCAACTGAAGCGCCACCCCCATCGGCGCCAGCTGCTCCGAGTACCCCGGCGTCGGTGGTAGCACCCGCAAGCGGCAGCTTGAAGCTCGTCATTCAGCAAGCTCACGGTACCCCGCCGTTTGCGCTGCTCGGCGAGCGGGTTGTTGTGCGCGGGATAGTCGTGCCTTATGTGGCAGGCCAGAAGGTCGTGTTGAGCATCTCTCGCAACGGGCGGCGCGTCCGGTCCAAGGAGGTCGGCGTCAGCGCGGTTGGCAATGGGGCGGGACAGTTCCACTTCGCCTACGCGAGTCCTCGCACGGGACTCGTGAGTGTGGGTGCGGAACACGCCGCTACACCCCAACTTGGTGCACTCACGGCGAAAGCGGTGAGGGTACGCTTTGAGCCTTCGACGATTGGGATCGGTGCTCGCGGCGCCGCGGTGCGGCTACTCCAGGACGAGCTTGCGCATGTGCGCTACGAGGTGCCTCTGAGCGGCTACTTCGACGAAGCCACCGCCCGTGCCGTGCTGGCCTTCCGCAAGATAGCCGGGCTGGAGCGCATTGAAAGCGCCGACGCGCGCGTCTTTCAACTGCTGCAGCGCGGAGCTGGACGCTTCCACGTGCGCTACCCCAGGGACGGCAACCATGTCGAGGGGGATCTGTCAAAGCAGGTGCTCGTCGAGGTTGAACGCGGCGGGCGGGTGAGACGCATCTACACGATGAGCTCCGGCAAGCCCTCGACACCGACGGTTCTTGGGCGTTTCCGCGTCTACTCCCAGACGGCTGGGACGAACTCGGAGGGGATGGTGGACTCCAGCTACTTCATCCGCGGATACGCTATCCACGGGTATGCGGAAGTACCGGCATACGCCGCCAGCCACGGATGCTTGCGCATCCCGATCCCGAACGCCCCCGCAGTGTTCGCCTGGGTGAAGGTCGGCTATCCGGTTGACGTCTATACGGAGAGCGGCGGCGGAAGCCGGACAGTACGGAGCAACGCGGGCCCCTAGCCTTAGAGTCGGCCGGGCAGCAGGCGTGCGAGGAAGCTGATGCCGAAGCCGTACACGAGCAGCACCAGCAGTGTGTCGACAATCTGAATCGTCCATTGGCTTTTGGAGCCTGAAGTCACTCCCGAGAAGGGAGATGAGAGCTTGGCGAAGGCTTTGTCGATCGTTTTGTGAAGCGCGCTCTCGTGCCCTTTGCTCGAGGAACTGGTCGTCGTCGTGGTACCCGCTGGCGCGGCTGCATTGACTTCAGCCTGCTGGTGGTTTGACGCGCTGCTCGTTTGGTCTAGAGCGAACGTCAAGAACGATGCGATCGCAATCAGGCAGATTACGATCGACACGAGCCGCAGCAGTCTGGCGAGCAGGGGGAGTAGCACAGCCGCAGGTTAGTCTTAGCTCTGGACGGGGTGGACGGATGTCGCAGCGCCATTGGTCTCGACATAAGACGAACTGATCGCCTGTAGGGGGGTGCAGAGCTTCAGACCGGCGACCGTGTAAGGATACGAGTTGTATGGCGGTAACCGCGCTCCCTGCCCGGCGGATTGACTCCGCCCAAAAAGATCTCGTCGAGCTATTGAAAGACGTAGCGCTCGTAAGGGGCGACGTCACGCTTAGCAGCGGCGCTAAAGCCAAGTATTTGGTGGATGCAAAGCGTGTGGTCCTGAGTCCGGATGGCTTTCGACTCATCGGCAAGCTCATTGCTACACGGCTCGAGGAGCTGGGAGCAACGGCCGTAGGCGGTCTGACCCTTGGCGCTGATCCGATCGCATACGCGGCTCTAGCCACAGGCGCCAATGTGAAGGTCTTCGTTGTCCGCAAGGACGTCAAGGAGCATGGGCTTCGCCAGCGAATCGAGGGTCCGCCGCTGGAGTCCACAGATCGCTGCCTAGTTGTCGATGATGTGGTTACGACAGGAAAATCCACCATCACGGCAATCGAGGCACTCCATGAAGCCGGTCTTCAGATCTGTGGTGTGGTGTCGGTCTTGGACCGCCTCGCTGGCGGTGGGCCAGCTATTGAAGCGGCTGCCAACGCTCCATATGTGGCGCTCACTACGATCGACGACGTCTATCCGGAGCGCGAGGAACGCTAGCGCTTATCCGGACTCCCGGGGCGTCCCGACGGTAGCCTTTGCGTTGAGCCCTCGTAGTCCAATGGATAAGACGACCGCCTCCTAAGCGGTAGATCCAGGTTCGACTCCTGGCGGGGGCATTCGGGCGGATCGTCTTTGTTGGTACGGGTTTCTGGGAGTGGGACGCTTGGGGTGCGGGAGTGGCGTTGAAGTCCTGCGCTCGGCTACCGCCTTTTCCCCGCCTAAACCTTGTGTTTAAGCCACGACCTGATTGTCACGAAGCGCCGATCGCGCCACAGCCCGCGATCGGCTTGCATCAGGATCTCTGTTCACGCCGAGTAGCTGCGCGGCGTAGTGAGGTGGTCATCGATGAACCGTCGTCTTCGTGGGTCGCCGTGTGCTTGGCGCTGAGGGCGGTCAGGCTCGCCGTCGAAGACGCTGCAACCGTAGAAGCGTGCTCGTAAGCGCCACGTCGCAGGGTTGGGGCGTGGCGCTCACCGGCATAGCACGCACTCTCCGAGTCCGTTGATCACATCCTTTGCTTGGATCAAGTCAAGATCGCTGATCAGCGGCTCACTCGCCACTGCCAACGAGTCGCGTATCTGGCTAATCCGCGCGCACTGAGGTTGCTGGCGCGTTTCTGAGAGCACGCCGCGCAACTCATCTTCTATGCCCTCGCGTGTGTGTCCGTTTGGCGGCGGGTCCGGCACCAGAGGGTACGGACCGAGCTGCAACCAGAGGGGCGCAATCTGCGGCACATGGAAGGGAAGTTCCGCGTCTTCCACGGCTGCGCGCTCGGCGATCAATCCGGCGTAGCCCCAGGCGAATGGGGGCTGCTGGTAGGCGAGCATCCGCAGGCGTCGTTCGACCCACTCCTGAAGCTCATGGCGCTCAGTCTCGAATGCCGCGATCTGCTCGTTCCACTCTGTCACGCGCCCGGCCACGTCCGGGAAATGTTCCTGGAATGCCTGCGCCTGCAACTCGTCACCCTTCGAGCAGTAGTAGGCATGTTGCGAGGCGGATAATTAAGCCTGAAACCCTGTTGTGCACAGGGTTTTGACGCTATCGCGATGCACATGCACATCAAATGACCCCCGCCGCTTGAAGCTGCTCCAACCGGTCAGCTGACACCTTCCCTTCGCACACCAACTGGCGCTGCCTTGATGCCCACAAGCGCACCGCGCGGTGCCGATTCAGCATGCCCGCCTCGGCTAGGTCCTTATAGTGCGCCAACCGCTCTTCGAAGCTCTGCTCGTGAGGAGCCCACGTCCAGCCGGGCAATGACTCGAGCAGCTGGTCAAGCGCGGGATCCTCGCCTCGACTCTTGCGGTGCCCGCAAACCCACACGCCGAGCCAGAAACCGTCAGCAGTCTTATGGCGATGCGGAACTTGCGAAGTGCCGTGCTGCTTTACGTAGTCCCACAGACGGGCGAGGCCTTCCGCATCAGTCGGTTGTCGAGCTTCGCCGCCATTACGTCGGGTCGTCGAAAGGCCCCGGTTCTTTCTGCTGGGCGCTGCGCTGATGTCGTCCGTCACTCCCGCCTATCGCGTTAAAGCGATGTTTCCCTCCCCCGACGCTTATGCAGGCGTCAAGTCTGTTTCTGACTCGCAGGAACGCTGGGTGCCTTCCTCTGCTGTCGGTAGGCCAGAATCGTTCAATAGGCCCGGACGTAACGGGGCGCTTTTGAGTACGATCGGATGGGCCGATGACACCAGTGGGGAGGCGTTCCAGCCCGAAGGGCGATCTAACTCCGAGTATGGCGGTGCTCGGCTTGCTCTGCGATCGCCCCGACTCGGCCTCGCGTATAGCGATTCGCCTGGAAGAGAGATATCCCCACGGCCGTTGGGCGAGGACGACCAACTACGCGATCTTCTTAGAACTCGCCAAGCGTGGCGCGATTGAAAAGGTCCATTCGGGCACGACGGCGCCCGATGACATCTACAAGACGACCGCGCTGGGTACAGCAGAGTTCGGGGGGTGGCTGCGCGAAGCTGTGAAGGCTCCTCCGCGGATACGCGACCCGACGCAGGCGTGGGTGCAGCACTCCGATGAATCTGAACTGCCGGAGATCATCCAAGCCATTGAGCGGATGCAGAAGAGATGGCGTGCGGAGTATGAAAAAGCCCAGGAACGCCTAAAAACAGAGTTGAAGCTCGGCAGACTCGGTCCATCGGACGGCTCTGACTGGCGGGGCCGGGCGCAGTACGCGGTCTTGGAGGACACGGTGAGGATGTGCGGTCTGCAGGTGAAGCGGTGCATGGCACTTCAGGCGCGGCTTGAAAACCGAGAGATGCACTCGGAGATCGACGATGGGTGAGGTCGTGTTGCGGTTGGATGGTGTTGGTCGTGGCTTTCGGCGTGGGCGCCGGCGCTGGCGGGTGTTGGTGGACGTGTCGCTGTCGGTCTCGGCGGGCGAGGTCATCGGGGTTGTAGGCGCTCGCGGTGAGGGCAAGACGACGCTACTTGAGGTGGCGGCCGGGATCGAGTTGCCCGACGAAGGTCATGTGTGGTTCAACGGAGACGACCTGACGGGTTGCTCTGTCGAGCAGCGAGCCGAGTTGTTGGGCGGTCAGATCTCGTGGATGCACCGCGAGGGGATGGGCGGCTTCAGGGTGTTGGACTACGTTGGTATGCCGATGGCGATGGGTCGTGGTCGACGCATGAGTGCCGCGGACGATCTGGCGTTGGAGGCGCTGCGTCGCTTTGGTGTCGAGGACTGTGCACAACGCGACTGGGATGGGCTGTCTAACTGGGAGCGGCTGCTCGCCATGTTCGCTCGGGGGTTCGTGGGTCGTCCTCGATTGGCGGTGATCGACGATCTGCTGGATGGTCTCGGGCCTCGCAGGACGCGGGAGGCTAGCGAGATGCTGCTGTCAGTCGCTCAAGAGCTGGGATGTGGGGTGTTGGTCGGCGCTTCAGACTTCGAGGCGGTCCTCTTGGCCGATCGTGTCTTGTGCTTCGACGGATCTGGCGGACTCCAAGTCATGTCTGACCCGACCAACGTCATCAACCTGCCCCACGGTCGCCAGCAGGCCGCAGGCGGGCATAGTGCTTGAGCTTCGCAATCTCGTCAAGCACTACAAGGTCGGCGATGGTCCGGCGATCCGGGCCGTGGACGGTCTGTCGCTGACCGCGGCTGACGGGGAGTTCGTCGCGCTGTATGGACCGAGTGGCTCGGGCAAGACGACGCTGCTGGAACTTGTCGCGGGAGCCCAACGACCCGATGGGGGAACCGTAGTGCTCGATGGCCGAGACATCTGCAAGCTCTCCGAGAGACAGCTCGATGAGTACAGGCTGACGCAGCTCGGGATCGTGGGACAGCCGCAGGAACTGATTCCCGGTGCGCTGGCGATCGAGAACGCCTCGCTGAGACTGATCTTGAGCGATACACGCAAAGCGAACACCGCCATCGAACCGCTGATGGTACGGCTCGGTCTCGGAGAGAGAATGGAGCACCGCACGGAGGAGCTGTCGATGGGCGAGCGGCAGCGTGTGATGATCGCTATGGCACTTGCTACCAATCCAAGGCTGGTGCTCGCGGACGAGCCGACTGGGAATCTCGACACGCAGCGGACCAGGGAAGTGCTTGGGCTTTTGCGCGAAATCAGTACCGAGCGTAGGGCGACCGTCCTTCTTGCAACACATGATCCACTGGCCGCCGGCTTCGCCGATCAGATCCACGAGCTTCGCGACGGGCATCTACACGAGTACCGGCCCGACGATACGCCGGCAGCTAGAGAGCAACTTGGGCAGCGCGCATGAGGCTACGCACGCGACGGATGAGCGTCTCGGACCTGCTCTATCTGTATCGCGCGCGGCTGCGCGCTAAGAGCGTTGTCGTCCAGGACGTTTTTGCGATTCTGGGGATCGCTGTTGGGGTTGCTCTGCTGTTTGCATCCCAGGTGTCAAGCACGAGCCTCACGCATTCTGTCCAGAAGCTGAGCGGCCAGCTCGTTGGCGATGCGCAGTATCAGTTGGACGCCAGAGGCCCTGCGGGGGTGAGCGAACGATTGCTCGGCGAAACGAGGCGACTGCCGGGTGTAAAGGTGGCGTTGCCAATCCTCGAACAGCAAGCGAACCTGATCGGGGAAAATGGCCGCCAGCAGTCGGTCGACCTGATCGGAACCGATCCTCGCCTTGCTCATTTCGGCGGGTCGAAACTACGACGGTTTAGTCCCAGGCAGCTTGCGGCACAACAGGCGGTTGCGCTGCCCACCCCGATCGGGGATCGCCTCGATAGCCTGACTCTAGGCACTGTCCAGTTGCAGGTCGGCGCGCGGGTTACTCCAGTTCTGGTGGGGGCGACGCTGGGCGAAGCGGAAATCGGAAGTCTAGTCCGCAGCCCGGTGGCAATAGCACCTATTAAATACGCCCAATCTGTGACAGGCATGAGTGGGCGGATTACACGTATCTTCGTCCAGGCGCAGCAAGGCGGCGATCGTGAAGTGCAGACAGGACTCCGCCGTTTGGCCAGCGCTACGCATGTGAACCTCGAGCCGGCGAACTTTGACGCCACTCTATTTGCCGTTGCGGCGCTGCCGGAGAATCAGGCCGAGACCTTGTTCTCAGCGATCAGCGCGATTGTCGGGTTTATGCTTGCCCTCAACGCAATGCTGATCACGGTGCCGCGGCGCCGTCAGTTGCTCTCACACGTTCGTTTCCAGGGCGCCAATCGCACGATGGCCTTGCAGATCCTCCTCTTCGACGCGTTGATCATCGGCGTCTTGTCCTGTGTCTTGGGCCTGATTCTCGGCGATGGCTTGTCGATCTTTGTGTTCCACTCGACTCCCGGCTATCTGTCATTCGCTTTTCCTGTCGGGAACGCGCGCATCGTGACGTGGCAGTCGGTGCTGATCGCTGTCGTAGCCGGCATGCTGGCAGCTGGTGTGGGTGTGCTCTGGCCGTTGCGTGACACGTTCTCACGCCCCCGCGAGCGCAGGAGTGCAGCCCACCGCTCGTGGGCTGTGGGTCGTGCCTTGGGTGGCATTGTCGGCTTCGCTGTCACTACCGTCGTCTTGGTCTCCTACCCGCAGGACTCGAAGCTCGGCAATCTCACGCTTGTCGTCGCGCTGTTGTGTGCACTGCCGTTCCTGTTCGACGGGGCTGTAGCGGTGTTCGCACTGCTACAGCCGGTGTTGAATCGACCGTCGCCGAGGATCGCACTGACGCACTTGCGGACTCCAACGACGCGCGTCCGTACTTTGGCGATCGTTGCTACCAGCGCGGTCGCCGTGTTTGGTGTTGTCTCGATCCAGGGCGCGCAGCAAAACCTCCAGCATGGCCTGGATGCCTCCGCCCACGGCATCGACTCGAGCACGGACGTGTGGGTGACCCCGCGGGGGGAATCCAATGCGTTTGCCACGACTCCCTTTACGTACACAGGATCTGCGGGTCTCTGGCGCCTTCCGGGAGTCCAACGCATCAGTGTGTATCGCGGAAGCTTCCTCACATGGAGCGATCGCAAGCTTTGGATTCTGGCGCCCCCCGCCGATAGCTCCCAGCCAATCCCACCAAGCGAGCTGGTTGCCGGCGATCTCACGTCGGCGAACGCGAGGCTTCGCGAAAGCGGTTGGGCGGTCGTGTCGAAGGCGCTTGCGGCCGAACAAGGCCTACAAGTAGGCGCATCGTTCACGCTGCCCTCGCCCAAACCAGAGTCCTTTAGGGTGGCTGCACTGAGTACAAACCTAGGGTGGCCGCCGGGGGCGATCATCGTCAATGCAACCGACTATGCCCGCGCCTGGGGCAATGTCGAACCGAGCGGCCTTGAGATCCAGAAGTCGCCCAACGCCTCGGCTACCGCCGTACGAACGAGCGTGCAGGCCGTGTTGGGCACACACAGCGGCCTAGTTGCGGAAACCAGCCTCGAACGGGAGAGGCGTCACTACGCGCTGGCCAGTCAGGGTTTGGTGCGACTCACTCAGATTCGAGAGCTGGTCCTGATCGCCGCGATGCTTGCGCTCGTGGGCGCGCTCGGGTCGATGATCTGGGAGCGCCGCGGCTACGTGGCGTTCCTGCGTTGCCAGGGCTTCCGTAAGCCGGTGCTTTGGTGGTGGCTGTTGTGGGAGAGCGCATTGCTTCTCAGCGTCGGCTGTCTGACCGGTGCCGTCTTCGGAATATACGGACAGCTCTTGCTGAGCCACGCTCTGGCGAGCGTTACAGGTTTCCCGATCTCCTTCGGCGTCGAAGCGCTCGTAGCGCTCACCACATTCGCGCTCTTGAGCGCCGCCGCCGTCCTGGTCATCGCCATCCCGGGATATCTCCTGGTGCGTGTTCGGCCACGAGCGGCCCGTCCGGTCAGCTAACCCGAGCACCCGGCGACCAACCCCGATACCGGCGGCGCTCTCGGTACGCCAACTGCGCGTGCTCGGCGAAGCGGCAGCCCGGGAGCTGGCGTGGGTGCTGCCCGCCGTAGCCCGCGAGGTGCGTATTTGGCGCTCGCTCGCGGCGGGGATCCCCGATGGACCAATCCGTCAGGACGCGCTGTCCTCGCTTGCCAACAAGCGAGGACACACCGACGGCGCCGCGCTCTTCTGCATTCTCACCCGATCGCGTGAGCCTGCTCTGCTTCGCTTGCTCGTTGCCTACGAGATCATGTGGGACTTCCTCGACTCGGTCAACGAGCGAGGTGCCGCCTGCGGCCAACCCAACGGCAAGCAGCTACATCTCGCGCTCGTCGACGGCCTAGACCACGATCGGCCCGCTTCCGACTATTACCGCCACCACCCGTGGCACAACGACGGCGGCTACCTCAACACGCTGGTCCAAACCTGCAGGGAGACCTGTGCACTGCTTCCGTCCTACGAGGTAGCTCGCCCTCTGCTGATTCAAGAGGCGTGGCGCGCCCAGGTGCTAGCCATCAACCACGAGCTCGATCCACATAGGCGCGATAGGGCGTTGCGCGAATGGGTCGATCGCGAGTGGCCGAATGGGCACCGGGCAAGCTGGTACGAGCTCACGGGCGCCGCGAGCGCATCGCTCACGATCCACGCTCTACTTGCGCAAGCCGCCGAACCCCATGTGCACCCTTCGGTGATCACGGGTGTCTATCGAGCGTACGGCCCCTGGATCTCGGCTGCGACGACGATGCTCGACAGCCATGTCGACCAGCTCGAGGATGCCGTCAACGGCGACCACAGTTACGTCGCGCACTACCCGACGGCGGACATTGCGACACGGCGGATAAGCGTGCTAATCGGCCGCTCTATGCAGGAAGCGAGCGGCCTACCCGACAGTGAGCGGCACATCTTGATCGTCGCCTGCATGACCGCGATGTACCTATCAAAGAACAGCGCTTGGACAACGGTCCTGCGTTCCCGCACCCGCCAGATTCTCGCGAGTGCTGGCCCCCTAGTCCGCTTGCTGCTGCCGATTCTACGGCTGTGGCGAATCACCTATTTACAAGGCTCAACTTAACCATAAAGGAGACGCAGTGCAATTCCCCAATACAGCCCGACGGACGGCGCGTAACCGCCCTGACCTTCCCCCAACTGCAGCCCTGCCGGCAGTACTGCAAACGGTCGCTTGCCGCTTGCGACCGTTGGAGTACCTCGAATGGTGTCGCGCGAGACTAGGCTCGCGCTTCACCGTGTATCCGGTCGATATGACGCCATTGGTGTTCCTGACAGATCCTCAGGACATCCGAGCAGTGGTCACGGCCCCACTTAACGTTCTGCATGCCGGGGCAGGGGCCAACGTGACAGCCCCGCTCTTTGGCGAGGACTCATTCATCTTGCGCGACGAAGAGGACTACTTGAGTGGACGCACCGCGATCACTCCAGCATTCCACCGTCGTGTAATGGATGAGCACGCAGAGATGATCAAAGACCTAGCCGACAGTGAGGTGTCCTCGTGGCCACTCGATACTCCGGTACCGGTCCACCCACGTCTGCGCGTCCTGGCATTGACCGCCATGTTGAGGACGGTTTTCGATCAGAGCGACTCGACAGTCGATCTGCTCCGCGACGCACTCTTGGCGATGCTCTCTGTCACGGCGAGCCTCGTCTTGCAAGAGCCAAGGCTCAACCAACTCCCAGGCTGGCGAGCTACATGGAAGCGATTCATCCAGGACCGCGACGAAGTCGACCGGCTGATCGCAAGCCTCATCGTCCGACGTCGGGCTAGCACCGGAACGCGCCGCGACATGCTCGAAATGTTGCTCGACACACGCCGTCCCGACGGATCATCGATGTCCGACAAAGAACTTCGCGACAACCTCGTCTCGGTCATAACTGCCGGACACGAGACCACGGCCTCGTCTCTAGCGTGGGCATTCCAGCTCATCGCGCACAACCCGACCCCTCAAGATCGACTGATCGACGAGATCGACGGAGGCAACAGCGACGAGTATCTCACTGCCACAGTCAGCGAGGTGCTTCGTCACCGCCCCGTCTTCCTATTCACGGTGCCACGAGCAATCGCACAGCCGTTCGAGATCAACGGATGGGCCTACCATCCACCGGCACACCTCCTTGGGTGCACCTATCTGATGCACCACGACCCCGCGCTGTTTGAGGACCCACACGAGTTTCGTCCCGAGAGGTTCCTAGAGCCGCCCGCAGCGAAATGGACATGGCTTCCGTGGGGGGGCGGACAGAAAACCTGTCCAGGCCGGCACCTGGCACTACTAGAGATGCAAACCGTACTCCGCTCAACGCTGTCCCAGCGGTGCATCCTACCGGTAGGCAAAGCGATCGAGCGCGCTCAGTGGCGCAGCGTCATCGTCACGCCGCACGCGGGGTCAAGAGTCGTACTGCGCAGGCTCCGTGCCAGCAACAGCCGTCCACGGCCCTGGCCATCGCGCCCCCTTTTTTAGCGCGATTATTTTGCGCAGAATGTTTCCCTTTTGCGCGGAACAGATTCCTGTCTGCGTGTTATTCCATCTGTCAGGATCGCACGTCGATGGTGGCCAGGAACCCTACTCAGGCTGTCGCGTGGATCAAGGTGCAGGCACCATGAGCCCACGAGGCAAAGGCCACGAGGACCCTGAGCCCGTGAGTGTTCCAGCGCTGAATGAGCCGGTGTTGGTTGTCCGGCGCCCCTCCGTCCCGGATCGCGGTTGACGTGACCGACGTCGATGTATTGGCCCTTGACTCCCTCAAGGGCCAATTGGTACCGGACGTTGAGCTTGAGTCGGCTTCAGGGCACCCGTTCGATTTCGTCGCGCACCCTCGGCTCTTGATCTACTTGTATCCAGGCGCAGGCGGGATCATTCGCGGAGACGAGACGCCTCTCCTTGACGCAGAACAACACCGGGCCTTCCGTGACCGCTTTGAGGATATGGCAGCGTGTGGATTCACTGTCGTAGGCGTAAGCAGTCAGTCGCTCCACAAGCAGCGGCGCGTAGTCGCGGCCAACAAGCTGTTACAGGAGCTTCTGAGTGACCCAAACTTTTGTCTCGCCGAAGCGCTAGGCCTACCCACACGCCGACTTGGACCTGTCCGGGTGTACGAGCGTCTGACGCTACTCGTCACCGCCGGGTGGATAAGCCACGCGCTAGAACCACGCCCCACCCCTAAACGTCACCCGACATACGTGGCGCACTTGCTACGTCAGAAGCGATGAGCCCTGAGGGGTCGCACGTTCGTAGACTGCTTCCTGCGTGCTCGCCACGCGGCTCAAGTGCGCGCGGCATGTATGTCTTGGCGTGCTTCTCGCCGACGTATCGAGCCCTGACCGCTGCTCAAATAGCTAGGCAACTCGACTTGTCGCTTGCGACGGTCGAGAGTATTGCGGCGAACCTAGTGATGCTCGGCTGCTTGACTTTAGACCCATCCGGTGCATACCTGCTTGCCGGAGTGTCACCGAGTCTAGGAGTGAAAGATGAGCGCTGAACAACTGCGCCCGAATCTTTCACAGGACGAACCTGGCCCGTGTCTTTCGACCGCTGTTGTTCGATAGTGATTCCGAATGTTGAGCTCGAATCGTGCGAGTGCCGCTACTCGTGAGTAGGCCAGTTCTTGCGCGAGACGTCGTTCAGAAGGTAGGGGGACAGGTGTTTCTGCGGGCACTCTCGCGTAAGACCAAGGATGGTAAGGTGACGCGCTACCTCGCGCTCGTCCACAATGAGCGTGACTCGCACGGCGTACCGGTTGCGAAGGTCATCCACAACTTCGGGCGTGAGGACACCCTCACCCGTCAAGCCCTCGCCCGGTTGGCTGACTCGATCCAGTACGTTTTAGACGGAGGTGTCACTTCTCCCGCTGACGGTCTGGTGCACTTGCTCTCTGCCTCGAAGAACGGGAATGGCGCGTCTGACGCCCTGGTAGCAGCCGAGCAGGGGCCACGCGCGCGAATCCTTCAGGCGATGGTCGAGATCTCGTGCGAGCGCGGCTTCGCCCGCGCGTCGGTGAGCGCGGTCAGCAGGCAGGCGGGAGCGTCAACCCGGACGTTCTATGACCACTTCAACAGTCTTGAGGACTGCTTCCTCGAGGTCATCGACGAAGGCGCCCAACGTGCCCTTGAGGTGATGCTCCAGGCGTTTGCCAAAGAGAGCTCGTGGCTTGACGCTCTACGCACCGCGCTCGCGGCCCTTCTGGTGCTATTCGATACTGAGCCCGCCCGCGCGAGGGTGTGGCATCTGGAGAGTTTGGCTGCCGGCCGATGGGCGCTGGAGCACCGTGCTCAAAGCCTGGGCGTGCTCCGCACCATAATCTTGCGCGAATGGTCAACCGCGCCTGAATCCCCCAGCGTGACTATCGCTGCCGAAGGAGCTATGGCAGCGGTTCTCGGCGTCCTGCACACGCGGCTCCTGCAAGGCCCCGATGCCCCGCTACTTGAGGTCCTCGGGCCGCTGATTGGGCTTGTCGTAGCTCCGTTTGTCAGCGCGGATGTTCGCGCCCGTGAGATCCGGCGCGGGGAGGAGTTTGCTAGCACGATCCTTGATGGCTACGCCGACCCACCCGACTTCAGCTGGCCACCGGGTACGCAACCCCAGGCACCTTCACCGCTAGCGCCTGCCATCGCAGATCGGATCACGTTATGTCTAATGGCCGTCGCCGAGATGCCCGGCTCCAGTAACGGCGAGATCGCGGCGCGTATCGGCGTCGCTCACGGCTCACAAATTTCACGACTGCTCTCGACGCTGGCTGGTCGCGATCTCGTTGCCAGCCGCCCGCGCAGACCTGGGTCGCGCAACGAATGGTGCCTCACCGACCACGGGGAACGGGTCGCCGGGACCTTGCGCACAACCACACCGGTCCCCCAGCCTAAGGACTCTGTATAGACCTTCCGTACCGACTCGCCTAGGAGTAGCAGTACTCTGCCCACTTAACAACTGTTCAGCGGATTTTCCCATGTTAAGTCTTGACGACGAGGCCGAGTGCAGTTACAAATCTTTCCGCATTGGCAGCCGCCAGCGAGATCCAAATTGGTAGACATATTGGGACGGGTGGGCAACGATTTGGTCCGTGACATTGCCTATGTGAAAAGAGCGATTTGTATGGAGAGGGCTGGCGGCTCCACGCGGCTAGCCTCACGTTGACTTGTTGAGCGAGATCGGGGGCAGTATGAGCCGTTTCAGGTTGGTGGTGGTGTGCCTGGCCGTATCTGTTGCACTGACGGCAGTTAGCGTCGGTTTGGCTTTCGCTGCGGGATCGCCTCAGCCCTCGGTCCGTACTACCAGCACGATCAAGTCGAAGTCCCATCACTTCTCGCGTTCTGGTGGACGCACACGCAGGTCTACTCGTTCCCCCCGTCCTCGTCGTGTTTCGCGACGTTCACGGCATAGGCGCCCTATACGCCAGACGGGAAAGCGCGGCCGTGTAGCACTCGCGTCGGGATCGACTTCGTTGGCTGGTAGCCCTCTCGCTGTCCCTGGTGTTCAGCCGCTGATCGGCGACGAAGGTGTGGCCAATGAAGAAAAAGCATTACTGACGACCCCCGAATCCGTGAAAGAACGAATTGGCTCGGCTGGCGCTTACGAAGGCCTCTCTCCGTCTGAAGCACTGTCGCTCACTAACAACAAGTTTCCGTCGGTGAGTGGAGAAACTGACGGCGGTCCGCCCAGCCTCCCGGAAGGGCAGCGAATCGCAAGCTTTCCGAGCGACTTCGCCATGTCCGTGGAAGGAAGCGGCGGCAGTCGCGAAGTCCGTGAAGGGCTCGAACCAGTGGCCTTGGAAACAACGCTTGGACAGCACACTCCGATCGACCTAACCCTTTCTGAAGCCAACGGCGCGTTCCAGCCCAAGAGTCCCCTCGCTCCCGTCGGTATCCCCAAGCGTCTTGCTGAAGGCGCGGCCCTTCCGGCAGCAGACATAGCGGTCACTCCGGTAGACGAAAACGGCGACCCGCTTTCCGGTAGCGGAGTGCTCGACGGTGCGAGCGTCTTCTACGGTGCGAGCGAAAGTGCTCAAGCACGCGTAATGGACCTCGATACCGTTGTAAAGCCGTCAACGTTTGGACTTACGATCGACCAGAGTCTTAGAAGTCAGCGCTCCCCCTCCAAGCTGTTCTTCAAGGTGAGTCTGCCTGAAGGTGCGACCCTGTCGCAGGAAGCCCCGGGCTCAGGATCGGTCCGTGTCATGGCAGATTGCCGGCCGATAGTCATGATCTATACGCCTTCTGCGGAAGATGCGCAGGGGACGAAAGTTCCTGTCACGATGAGCCTCGATGCCGACACTCTCGTCTTGTCGGTGGAGCATCCGACGGGCGCCTACGCGTATCCCATCATGGTCGATCCGCGGTATGAATACTACGCCAACGAATTTACCTGGGACGAACAACTAAACAAAAACGGAACTCACCCTACGAATTGGCATTTTGAAAAAGAAGGTAGCTTGTTCACGGATACCGAAAACGGTATCGGGCAGGGTTGGACAGTGCATATCTCCGGGAGCCATGGTGAACACGAACTTGGGGATATGGTCTATACGACCCAAAAAGAATCGCATATTTGGGACTTCGCCTCAGAAACCGCGCAGCTTGAGAACGGTACGCGCGTCGAAACGCTCGTCAAGCTAGAGCATAAAGGCGCGGTCGAAGGGCAGCAAACCCTTTCGACCGAAGTAAGCGAACCAAAATGGAATAACGCCCAATACTGCCGCACCGGCGAAACATGCCCGACCGGAGCCAAACCGGAAAATGGCAATTCCGCGGTCTATGAATCGGTTGCGTCGGGAGTCGGAACTGGCACGGCCGGTGAAAATATTCTTCGCAAAGCCGAAGTCGCGATACAACAGGAAGGAAACCCAGAAGTCAAGTTCGACACGACAGACGAAGTCGTCAACGGCCACCCAAACGCCCTGTATGGTACAAAAACGTGGCTAGGCCCACACACTAACGCCGAGGTGAAGTTCACGGACTCTGACAAAGGCATTGGTATCGAAGGATGGAGCGACGAACACACCAACGCTTCCGGTAGCTGGCTCGCTTGGTCTGAAAAATCGATGCTTAGCGAAGGCCTCTGTTCGGGAATCCAATGCCCGCCTGAAATCGTCGAATACATCGGATACAGCAGTGCCCTTCCCGATGGGGAACCAAAGATCGGCCTAGATGCCTGGAATGCCTTGTATGGCTCCCATGCTAAAGAAAATGAGACTGAAAGTCTACGCCGCCACGCCGTACGAGTCGACAGCACCTCACCGCACAACATCACACTGTCGGGACTCGGCCCAGGCGGGCAAATTGGAGCCGGCGAACACAGCCTGAAAGTTGAAGCGACCGATGGAACGGGGACCACCCCCAGCTCGGGCGTGAAGTCGATAGCGATATCCATTGATGGGCATGAAGTCGGTAGTCCCAGCGGCTCTTGTTCGCCCGGACCCTGCACCGCACAAAGAACGCTGACGATCTTCGGGCACAGCTATGCGACCGGCAGGCATACGATCACGGTTGAAGCTACAGACAACGCAGGGAACGCCTCAAGCGCAACCTTCACAATGATCGTGCATCCCGCTAGCCCGATATCGCTAGGCCCCGGGTCCTTCAACCCACAGTCTGGCGAATACTCAATGACGAACACCGATGTCTCAATGGGTGGCGGATTGACGGTGAGCCGCAGCTACAGCTCAGAACATCCGACAGCTGGCGTAGGCGGACCGCTCGGAGCCCAATGGCAGATCAGCGTCGGTGGCCAAGAGAGTCTCGTCAAACAATCTACGGGCAGTTACGTACTGACCGACGCAAGCGGTGCGCAGACAATCTTTGCGCCGAATGGCTCGGGAGGTTATATCTCTCCCGTTGGGGATTCGAACCTAAAATTGTCAGGTACTCCGTGCGAAGTAGGCCACACAGAATTCAGCATAAAGAACGTTTCGGCTAACACTACGACGTGTTTCAGTGTGCCATCCGGAGGTAGCGGGGAAATATGGACCCCGCACATCACGCAAGGTCAACTTGCTACGGACACAGTGACATATTCGTATGAAACGGTTGAAGTGCCTCTCGGCTCCAAAAAAATGGTTACGCGACCTCACGAAGCACTCGCGCCAGTACCTGCGGGAGTGTCATGCTCGCCTACATTGAAAGCGGGCTGCCGCGCTTTGACTTTCAACTATGCGACGACTACGACCGCGAAAGGCGAAGCCCCAACAGAATGGGGAGATATCGAAGGTAACCTCACCCGCGTGTACTACACGGCGTGGGAAGGCGGGGTCGTCAAAGAAATGAAGAAAGTGGAAGTCGCTCACTACGAATACGACAAACAAGGGCGGTTGCGCACAGTATGGGATCCAAGGATCAAACCCGAACCGCTCAAGACCTACTATGGCTATGACAGCGAAGGTCATGTCACAGCGCTAACACCACCGGGACAGGAGACGCTGGGAATCGTCTATGGCACGATTGCTGGGAGCGCAAATCCGGCCGCCGTCCTAAAGGTTACGCAAGCACCGCCGGCAACAGCATTGTGGAGCGGCGAAGGCTTGACCAACACCGAAGAACCAAAGCTAACGGGCGTGCGAACGACCGGTGTGCGAATGGCGATCACTGAAGGGAAATGGTCAGGAAATCCAATCATCTACGGGTACCAATGGGAGGATTGCACAACTGGCGGCGGTGGATGCGTGCCCATAGCTGGCGCAACCAACCCGAACTACACTCCTACCAGCAAAGATGAAGGTGCCAGACTAGCTGTGGTTGTGACCGCGACAAATGGTTCAGGATCTAGCTCAGTCACCGTCTATGAACCGACATCGACTCCGACGTATACGAGTTCGTTTGGTTCGTATGGGACTGGTAATGGGCAGTTGCGTGAACCGGAGGGTGGTCTGGCTGTTGATGGGTCGGGGAACGTTTGGGTGTCCGATACGGAGAATAGTCGTTT
>JBAPMC010000155.1:0-5223 GCA_049278415.1 Solirubrobacteraceae bacterium | reverse complement strand
GCACAGCGCTGTTGGAGAGGACTGGAGCCATCCATGCATCGCTGAGATCGTCGGCGATCGGGCGCTTAGCCAGCCAGCCGTATGCAAACGGGAGCCGTCGTGCGGCCCGCGGGCGCAGCGACTGTGCGATGAGGAGAACAGCTCCCGGGATTCGCGCCAGGACCTGTAGCGGACGGAACATCGGCGGCAGGAAATTCTCGTAAGCGTCACAAGGTGTGAGCACGAGCCGACCGAGTCGCTCCGGGTGGTTGACAGCAACTAGCTGGGAGAGTGCGCCGCCCGTGTCGTTGCCCACGAGCGTGACGTCCTCGAGCTCGAGCGCCGCCAGGAAATCGGCGATGATCTTCGCCAGCGCGGGTGGCGAGAGGTCGATTCCAGGGGTGAGGGGAAGCTCGTGTGAGCCAAGCGGCCAATCGGGCACGATTACACGGAATCCCTCGGCCAGGCGGGGCGCTACCTCGCGCCACAACTCCCCATTGGTGAGGAATCCATGTACGAGCACGATCGGCCTACCGGAGCCGCTTTCGCGATAGCGGATGGTGCCTTGTGGCAGTTTTACCTCGTTCATGCGTGGCTCCTCGCTAGGCGACGGTCGATGAGTTGGCGTGCTTGCAGACGCATGAAATGCGGCCATGCTCGCGGTTTCCCCAGGACGCTGGCTATCAGCACCGTGGGATCGAAATACGATTCGCGCTCCACTGCCACGCCGCCCAGCAACGTGACCCCTCGGCGAAACTCGGGGTCCACGATTCGGCGGAGGTGTTGTCGGCGGCCTGAGTAGACATACAAGCAGTATGTATCTAGCATACAGGCAGTATGAATGTCAAATCGAGGCCAAAGGATGAGCCCACACGGACGCTGCAGGCCGAGCGCTCCGAAGCGACGCGCTCCGCGCTAGTCGCCACAGCGCGCAGGCTGTTCGCAGAGCGCGGATACGCCGCGGTAGGCACAGAGGAGATAGTGCGAGCCACGGGCGTCACACGAGGGGCGCTCTACCACCATTTTGCGGGCAAGATGGAGCTGTTTCGCGCGGTCTATGAAGATGTCGAGCGCGAGCTAGTGGAGCAGATCAGCGCCTCAGCGGTGTCCTCCGCCAACGACCCGTTGCAGGCGCTGCACGCCGGCGCACAGGCTTTCTTGGATGCATGTGAAGATCCCGCGGTACAGCGCATCGCTCTCCTCGATGCGCCCGCGGTGCTTGGTTGGGAGCAGTGGCGGGAGATCGGCTTGCAGTACGGCTTCGGGCTTGTGCAGGGCACCGTTCGGGCCGCGATGGATGCCGGTTTGATCGAGTCTCAGCCAGTGCGTCCGCTTGCCCATCTACTGCTCGGCGCCATCGACGAGGGAGCAATGCTCGTTGCCCGCGCCAACGACGGTGGCAAGACCCGCGAGGAAGTCGGCTCCTCTGTGGCGCGCTTCCTGGAAGGTTTGCGCACGCAGTAAGGTCACTCCCGGGGGCGCTCTCGATATGCCCAGGAGGACATCGGGATGCATTTCGGAGCGCAGGGCCGCATGCCGAAATGTCGGGATGCAGACCATAGTCATCTGGGACGCAGGTCATAGTCATCTGGGGACATGGCAAAAATCCCTCGCCGACGGCTGGGCGTGAGACCCGACCGACGGCGAGGTACTACGCACTACGCGCTCGTCCTCCCCGGCCCTATTTCTTCGGACAGGGAACCTTGATACTGGCCTTTGATGTTTCTTCATTCAGGAATTTCAGTTCAGTCTTTGCTGGGAAGCCGCCCTTCGGGCACTTCTTTGGCACCGTTCCGTAGGAGATCAGTTTTTTGCCTTGCATGAACGCGGCGCCGACCTTGATCTTGATTGACAGCACCGAGGCATATGGTGCTTCAGGTACCGTCAATACGAGCGGCACCACCGCCGTCAGCTTCTGAGAGAACGGGTTGGGGGCTGTGGAGAAGCTTCCCGTGGACAGGATTTCCAGGGACGCTGGTGAGGTGCCTTCGGTAAAGAACGATAGTTTGTTGCCTGGGCTAAAGAAAGCCTGGACGCTCGCTTTCTCCTGGACGCGCGAGCTGCCGAAGCTGACAACGCCGAGCACTTCGCCCTTAGGACTTGCAATCGATCGCCTTGGGCACTTCTGTACTTCATGACTTTCGAGGATTGCGTTAGAGCATGTCGCAAATCCCTGTGGGTGTAGCTTCGTGCCCGCCGGAAGGTACACAACGACACCGGTCAGCGGTGAGGGAAAGCCGCCATATTCGGTGCCACTGATTTTGAACTGCGTTTCAACCGAAGCCCCGGCTCCAAGGATGTTGCCCGTTTTCGGATAAGTGCGACTTTTCGACGAAGCTGGGTTGATAGGCACTGGCAACACCCTTGCTTTGACTGTGACCGTCGGAGCGGCCTGTGTCAGCGCTGGCAATCCCAGCGCAGCGATTGCCAGACAAGCCGAGATCGATGTGATGCATAGCGTGCGCATGCGCCTATGCCTAGTGGAAGACTGGTGACTACGCCGCTGCGGTTCAACGGGGAGGTTGTGCGAGGCGCTCGAGTTGGCGTTCTTCGATCTGACCATTTCATCTCTCCTTGGTGGTGCCTACTCCTTTAACATGTGCGGTACGCGCAAGTAGCGGTCATGCCGCTTTGACGGAGCCGTCTCTTTGGCGCCTTCTCAGCTAACGTCGCCCCGATGAGCCCTACGAGCACCGACGAAGAGCGGTTGCAGCAATGGGACGTGTTGCGGCTACGCGCCAACAACCAAGGTCCGCTCACGATGTCGGGCACCAACAGTTGGGTGGTGGGGCGGGGCCCGGCTTGGGTGGTGGATCCGGGGCCGGCGCTCGCCGAGCATCAGGAGGCACTCGCAACAGAGCTCGTGCAGCGTGGCGGGCTCGGCGGCATCGCGCTCACTCACGATCACATCGACCACTCAGAGTCGGCTGAGGCGCTGCGCGAGCGCTTCTCGGCTCCGCTTGCAGCCGGACGGGCCTCAGCTGACGTCGAGTTGAGCGACGGCGGCCGCTTCGGTCCGTTCGAGGTGCTCTACACACCTGGCCACGCCCCCGACCACTTCGCTCTAACCCTCGACGGGGTGTGCTTTACAGGGGATGCCGTTCTTGGCGAAGGCAGCGTGTTCATCGCCCGGGGTCCAGGTGCTCTCACGGGCTATCTCGATGCGCTTGCGCGGCTGCGAGAGCGCGAGCTCGACGTTCTCTGTCCTGGTCATGGCCCCCCGATATGGAATGCGCGCGAGCGTCTCTCGGAGTACATAGAGCACCGCCTGGATCGCGAGCGCCAGCTACTCGCGGCGATCGCCGAAGGGCGCCGCACCACCGAGGAGTTGCTGGACGGCGCCTGGTCAGACGTGCCCGAGCAACTACGTCCCCTTGCGGCGGTGACGCTTGGCGCCCATCTCGACAAGCTCGCCGAAGAAGGACGGCTACCGCTACCGTTTGCCGCGCTATGAGCACTCGTTCACCGAAGGTTGCCCGAACTGCGCCGAAGAAGACAGATCAACCTGCCGGGGCAACGATTACCGCCCCACCGTCAGGCTCGCCGTTTCCCCCGATCGCCGACTACGGTTTTCTCTCGGACTGTCATACAGGTGCGCTGGTCGCCTCCGACGGCTCGATCGAGTGGATGTGCCTGCCGCACTTCGACTCCGCATCTGTGTTCGCAGCAATGCTCGACCGAGGAGCAGGCAGCTTCCGGGTTGGTCCATATGGCATGTATGTGCCTGTGGGTCGGCGCTACCTTCCCGGCACAAACGTGATCGAGACGACCTGGATGACGCCGCAGGGGTGGTTGCGTGTGGTGGACGCGCTAACCATCAGCGACTGGCACGATGAAGACCGCAACACCAGCCACACGCGTCCTCCTACCGACTTCGACGCCGACCATCTGCTCGTGCGACTCGTTGAATGCATCCAGGGCCAAGTCCAGGTGGAGATGATGTGCGAGCCAATGCTCGACTACGGCGCCACCGTAGCTGAGTGGAGCCATGTCGAAGATGAGTACGGACATGGGCTCGACGCAACCGACGGGGTAACGGCTTTTCGCCTGTTCAGCGATACCCGCATGGGCATCGAGGGCAACCGCGCCCACTCGCGTCACACAATGACCGAGGGTGAGAAGCGCTTCTGCGCAATCTCCTGGACCAAAGAGCTACGCGGCCCACGCACTGCGGAGCAGGCAGAGGCCTACATTGACCGGACGAACCACTTTTGGCGAATGTGGCTTGCCGAAGGCAACTACCCAGATCATCCATGGCGCTCTCACCTGCAGCGCTCGGCGCTCACATTGAAGGGCCTCACCTTCATGCCCACTGGAGCGCTCGTGGCGGCGCCCACGACTTCGCTTCCTGAGACACCCAAGGGATCGCGCAACTGGGACTACCGCTACTGCTGGATGCGAGACGCTTCGTTCACGCTATGGGCGCTACACGCCCTCGGTCTGGATTGGGAGGCCGATGACTTCATCCAGTTTGTGGCCGACATGGAGCGCAACGAGGACGGCTCGTTGCAGATCATGTATGGCATCAAGGGTCAGAAGGATCTGCACGAGTCGACCCTCGATCAGCTCAAGGGCTATGAGGGCGCGCGTCCTGTGCGGATTGGCAACGGCGCTTACAACCAGCGCCAGAACGACGTGTACGGCGCCGTACTCGACTCGGTATATCTGCACGCCAAGCAGCGCGACCACATCCCTGAGCGCCTGTGGCCAGTGCTGTCAGATCAAGTTGAGTGCGCGGTGCAAGTCTGGCAAGAGCCCGATCAGGGGATTTGGGAGGCGCGCGGCGAGCCACGCCACTACGTCTCCTCCAAGCTGATGTGCTGGGTAGCCACCGACCGAGGCGCGCGCCTGGCAGAACGGCGTGGGGACGAACAGCTGGCTCAGCGCTGGCAGCAGATCGCCGAGGAGATCAAGACAGACATCCTCGAGCGCGGCGTAGACGAGCGCGGCGTGTTCCGCCAGCACTACGACACCGACGCGCTCGATGCCTCGAACCTGCTGATCGTGCTGATGCGCTTCCTGCCCCCTGATGACGAGCGCGTGAGGGCAACCGTCATGGCGATCCGCGACGAGCTGACCGAGAATGGACTGGCGTTGCGCTACCGCACGGATGAGACTGACGACGGGCAGAGCGGTGAGGAGGGTACCTTCCTGATCTGCTCGTTCTGGCTCGTCTCGGCGCTATGTGAGATCGGCGAGGGCGTTCACGCACGGCGCCTGTGCGAGCGGCTGCTGGGCTACTCC
>JBAPMC010000154.1:0-1532 GCA_049278415.1 Solirubrobacteraceae bacterium | reverse complement strand
CCGTCGCAAACGCCGACTCCGCAACCTTGCCCCCGCCACCGCCTACGCCCTGGCCGATCGTGGGGAATACGTATATGAAGACGAATACGAGCAGGAACGGCTGGACCACAACTCGTACCACGAACTCGAGGAAGTTCTTGCGCAGCACGACGAGGTCGCGCAGGATCAGCGCTCCGAGAGCTGTGCGGCTGGCCGCAAAGGCAGAGCGGGCCGGGGTCAGCGCGAACTCGCGCTGGACCGCGGGCGGCGGGTGCTCCTCAATGGTTGTCGATGCCATCAGACCCCCAGCCTCTCAATAGTCCTCGATGCCATCAGTCACGCAGCTCCTTGCCAGTCAAGCTAATGAAAACCGTCTCGAGGCTCGGCTCAGCCACCGACAGATCCGCAACCTCATAGCCGGCCTGCTCGGCGGCGTCCACGACACGCGGCACGAGCCGCTGTGCTCCCGTCACGTGCAACTCCACCCCACCCTCGACAGTGCGCGTGCGAGTCACCCCGTCGATGGCCGCCGTCAAGCGCTCCCCAAGCGCCTGCATGTCCCCCTCGGCGCGCACGGTCACGATCGTGTCGGCCCCCAGCGATTGCTTCAACGCCGCCGGGGTGTCGAGCGCGAGGATCTTGCCGTGATCCATGATCGCCACCCGCCCACACAGCTTGTCGGCCTCCTCCATGTAATGAGTGGTGAGCAGGATCGTCTGGCCCTCGCGGTTGAGCTCACCGAGAATGTCCCACAGCGCGAGGCGACTCTGCGGATCAAGCCCCGCTGTCGGCTCGTCGAGGAACAGCACAGCCGGGCGGTGGAAGATCGCGCGCGCCACCATCAGCCGTTGAGCCATGCCGCCGGACAGCGCATAAACCGAGGCCTTCGCCCACTTGGCGAGCTGGAACTGCTCGAGCAGCGCGTCCGCCGTCTGCGCAGACTCGCGCGCATCGATCCCAAACAATCGCCCGTGGAAGTACAGGTTCTCCCACACCGTCAACTGTCGGTCGAGCGTGTTCTGCTGGGAGACGATCCCGATCAGCTGCTTAGCGAGCGCCGGATTCTTGATTACGTCCACGCTCCCGATCCACGCCTGCCCAGAGCTCGGGATCACGCGTGTCGTAAGCATTCCCGCTGTCGTCGTCTTGCCCGCCCCGTTAGGTCCGAGCAAGCCGAATATCTCGCCAGCGCTGACTGCCAGATCGAGGCCATCCACCGCTGCGAAGTCCGTCTCCGGATACACCTTTGTGAGCCCAAGGGTGCGGATCACCTCAGCGGCCGCGCCGTCAGGTCCGGCGATTGGCGCCACTGATCCGATGCTTGCCGCTCCCATTCCGAGAGTGTATGACGAGCCCCCGAGACCTTTCGCGGTCCGCGTCGAAAGGGCGCCATCCTGCCGCTGTATTAGGGCACCCTAACTCTTGTGATAGCTTGCGCGGTGTAATCCCGACCGACGCAATCGGATATCGCTGGCACGGTGTCACGCGCAACCGAGCGACAAGCCCATGGAGGACGCTAGGAAATGCATCAAATCAAGCTCTCGATCCTCTCC
>JBAPMC010000153.1:0-14686 GCA_049278415.1 Solirubrobacteraceae bacterium | reverse complement strand
AGATACACGAGACGTTCAACGAGACTTTCAGCGCGGCGGCGCGCAACTTCGAAGAGCTGGTTGGCGACGTTTTCCCAGGCGGTAGCGGACGGCTGAGGCTCGTCAAGGACGAGCAAACCCCCCGTGGAGTGCTCGGTGGCCAACCGGCGCCCGAGGACGGCGAGGCAGTGGACGCTGAGGCGGGCGCGGAGCTTGAGGCCGACGAGCTGCAGGAGGAAGCTGAGGAGATGTTGGGTGTGGAGATCGAGATCACCCCGGCGGGCAAGTCGACCAAGCGGCTGTCACTGCTCTCTGGTGGAGAGAAGTCGATGACTGCGCTTGCCTTCATGTTCTCCGTCTTCCTTGCGCGCCCATGCCCGTTCTACGTGCTCGACGAGGTTGAGGCAGCGCTCGACGATCTGAATCTAGATCGCTTCCTGACGCTGCTGCGTCGTTATGCCGATCGGGCGCAGTTCATAGTGATCACACACCAGAAGCGCACGATGGAGGCGGCCGACTGGCTGTATGGCGTGTCGATGGCCGACAATGGCGTCTCCAAGGTGCTCTCGAGACGGCTTCCAAAGGAGGAGCCCACGCCTCCGGTCGCTCCAGTGGCGTAATTGTGAGCTGTGCCGCGCGACTGGGCCGATCTATTCATCACTGAGGGACTCCAAGGCTCTGTGAGCGAGCCACAGTCAGGCGAAGCCAAGGAGCGTCGACGTGGGCTGCTGCGACGTCTGCGAGAGAACCTGTCAAAGACCCGACAGGCGCTCGGATCAGAGATCCAGGCGACGCTGTTCTCAAAGCTCGACGAGCACACGTGGGAAAGGCTCGAGGAGGCGCTGATCATGGCTGACGTGGGCGCGAGCACTACTGCATCTGTGGTGGAGACGCTCGAGACCGAAGCAGCCGAGGGTGGCTTGGCGAGCGGACCGGCCCTCTCCGAGCGGCTGATCGAGTTGCTTGCAGACACTGCGCGCAGCGAGCACGATCGCATCGACGTTCGCGCCAAGCCGACCGTGATCCTCGCCGTGGGAGTCAATGGCACCGGCAAGACCACCACGATCGGCAAGCTCGCCTGGCATCTGCACAAGGAGCTTGGAATGAGCGTTCTGCTCGGGGCGGCCGACACTTTCAGGGCCGCAGCCAGCGAGCAGCTCGAAGGCTGGGCGCAACGGGCAGGCTGTGAGATCGTTACCGGGCCGGAAGGCTCTGATCCCGGATCAGTTGCTTTTGAGGCAGTGGCGCAGGCGTGCAGCGAGGGAATCGACGTGGTGATCGTGGACACCGCTGGCCGCCTGCACACCCAGGACGATCTGATGGGCGAGCTCGCAAAGGTGCGCAGGGTGATCGCAAGACAGCTCGACGGGGCGCCGCACGAGACGCTGTTGACCGTCGATGCGACGACCGGACAGAACGGGTTGCGTCAAGCGCAGATGTTTGCGGAGTCGGCAGGGGTGAGCGGGATCGTGCTCACCAAGCTCGACGGCACCGCCCGCGGCGGGATCGCGCTTGCGATTGCCCGCGAATTGGGATTGCCGGTGAAGCTGATTGGGATCGGTGAGCAGCTCGAGGACCTACGGCCGTTCGACGCGGACGATTTTGCCCGTGCGCTTGTGGCCGACGCTTAGGCACTACCGTAGGCGCTACTAACGCCCGAGGATCGTCGCTCGAGGAGATCTAAGGCAAGAGAGCACACGCGAAGCCGCCAGTGAGGGATAATCGAGTTATGGAGGCTTGGATTGTCTGGCTTGTGGTCGCATGCATCCTCGGCGTGGGTGAGATGCACCAGGGCGGCTTCTATCTTGCGCCCTTCGCCGTTGGGGCTGCGCTTGCGACCGTTGTGGCTCTACTCGGCGTGGGTATTGCGTTGTCAGGCGTCGTGTTCCTGGTCTCCTCTGGGATCGTGCTTGGCACGCTGCGGCCCATCGCGCGCCGCCATCGCCGGCTGCCCCCAGCGATCAGGACCGGTGCGGCCGCGCTTGTGGGTCGCAAGGCGATCGTGCTCGAACGGATCGCCAACGACGAGGGCGTGGGCTGCGTAAAGATCGATGGTGAGGTGTGGACAGCGCGCAGTTTCGATGAGAACGAGATGTTTGATCCGGGTGAACGCGTCGAAGTTGTCGAAATAAGGGGCGCGACAGCACTGGTGATGCACTGAGACGATCCCTGGCGCTTTGCGAGGCGTCATCCTCGCTCGCTCATGTGCGGAGCACATTTCACGGATCTGCCTGCCTGTGCCCAAAATGGTATGTCCCGTAGGGGTACGTCCTAGTCTCGCTCGACCATCGACCGTCTCAGACGCGAAGATGTTGGAGATAGTCTCTCTTGGGTAAGCCATTGAAAGAAAGGCGGCCTGAATGGCTCCTCTCATCGTCATAGCCGTGGTTGTCCTGTTCTTGCTGGTCGCGGCTGTGCGCACCATTCGTGTGATTCCCCAGGCCCGAGCGGGCGTGGTGGAGCGCCTAGGTCGCTATAGCCGCACGCTCGAGCCGGGGCTGACGATCATCACGCCCTTCATCGATCGCGTAAAGCCGCTTGTGGACCTGCGCGAGCAGGTGGTGAACTTCTCGCCGCAGTCGGTCATAACCGAAGACAACGTCGTCGTGGGAATCGAGACGGTGCTCTACTTCACAATCACCGACCCGCGCTCGGCGACCTATGAAATCGCTAATCCATTGCAGGCGATCGAGCAGCTGACCGTGACGACGCTTCGCAACGTGATTGGCGGGCTGTCGCTCGAGGCGACCCTGACCGCCCGCGAGAACGTCAACACCGAGCTGCGCGTGGTGCTCGACGAGGCGACCGGCAAGTGGGGGATCAGGATCAACCGTGTGGAGATCAAGTCGGTCGACCCGCCACAGGACATCCGGGCGGCGATGGAGAAGCAAATGCGCGCAGAGCGCGACCGCCGTGCAGCGATCCTTACCGCCGAAGGCGAGAAGCAGGCCCAGATCCTCACCGCAGAGGGCCAGCAGAAGGCTGTTGTGCTACGCGCCGAGGGCGACAGGCAGGCTGCGGTGCTGCGCTCCGAGGGCGAAGCCAAGGCGATCGACACCGTCTTCAAAGCGATCCACGAGGGCAAACCGTCGAGGGAGCTGCTCAGCTACGAATACCTGCAGATGCTGCCGCAGCTCGCCGAAGGCGACTCGAACAAGGTGTTCGTCATACCCTCGGAGTTCGCTGAGGCGTTTGGCGGTATCGGTGAGGCGCTCTCGCGAGGCCGGGAGCAGCAGCCGCCACTGTCGAGCCCACCCACCCCACCCGACCGCGGCTGAGGCTTCTAGGGCTATGAGGCTGAGCGTGCCGAAAGCATTCATGTTCTCTAGTTCCTGTCCTCTAGCTCGTGTTCTCGGTCTCCTCGGGGTGCTCGCGTGAGGCTGCGAGAATTGCGCGTCTGATGTTCGACTCCCTCGCAGAGAAGCTGCAGGCAACGCTGGGCGACGTGCGTCAGCGGGGCACGCTCACCGAGAAGGACATCGACCAGGCGATGCGCGAGATCCGCCTCGCGCTGCTCGAGGCGGACGTCAACTTCAAGGTCGTCAAGGGCTTCACGAGCAACGTCAGGGATCGCTGCCTGGGCGCTGAGATCGTCGGGAAGCTCAACCCCGGCCAGCAGGTCGTAAAGATCGTCGCGGACGAGTTGACCTCTTTGATGGGTGGCGGACCGAATGAAGACCCACCCGCCCTGAGCTTCTCGCCACGGCCGCCCACGGTGATCCTGATGGCGGGTCTCCAAGGGTCGGGAAAGACGACGGCTACAGCGAAGCTGGCGCGCTATCTGCGCGAGGAGCACTCCTCCTCAGTGGCGCTCGCCGCGTGCGACGTGTACCGGCCGGCTGCGGTGGACCAGCTCGTCAAGGTGGGTGCACAGGCCGGCGCCGCCGTGTATCACCGAGATCCCACCCACCCCGACCGTGATCCGGTCGAGATCGCCACATGGGCGCTCGAGCGCGCCACCCAGGAGGGCAAGGACGTGTTGATCGTCGACACGAGCGGGCGCCTGCATGTCGATGAGGCGTTGATGGCAGAGCTCGTGCAGATTCGTGATGCGGTCAAACCGCACGACGTGCTGCTCGTGGTCGACGCGATGACCGGTCAAGACGCGGTCAACGTCGCCGAGCAGTTTGCCGCTGCCGTCCAGTTCGACGGTGTGGTGATGAGCAAGCTCGACGGCGATGCGCGCGGTGGGGCAGCCCTATCGGTGAAGGCCGTTACCGGCAAGCCGATCCTGTTCGCATCCACGGGCGAGAAGCTCGACCAATTCGAGCGCTTCCATCCCGATCGCATGGCCCAACGCATACTCGGGATGGGCGACGTGATGAGCTTGATCGAGCAGGCGGAGCGGCAGTTCGACGAGACGCAGGCCGCCGATCTGGAGCGCAAGCTGCGCCGCAACGAGTTCGGTCTCGACGACTTCCTGGATCAGCTCAAGACAGTCCGCCGCATGGGCCCCCTGACGAATGTGCTCGGCATGATCCCGGGATTTGCGGGCGCTCAGTTGAAAGGGTTGAAGGTGGACGAGCGTGAGCTCGACCGGATTCAAGCGATCATCCTCTCGATGACTCCCGAGGAGCGCACCCGTCCTGAGCTGATCAAGGGCTCGCGACGCCTGCGGATCGCGCGGGGATCAGGTACCAACGTGCAGCAGGTCAACCAGCTCGTCAAGCAGTTCGGCCAGATGCGCAAGGTGATGAAGCAGGTCGGTCGCGGCAAGATGCCAGACGTCGGAGCGCTGATGCGCCAGGCGCGCTAGCCGTCCACCGTCTAAGCTCTCAAGCTGACTTCAAGGCAGCTCGTTAAGCACTCAGAGAGGAAACTGTGTCGGTAAGGCTAAGGCTCACGCGTGTGGGCGCAAAGAAGAACCCCATGTGGCGCGTGGTTGTCGCCGATCAACGCTCCCCTCGCGATGGACGCGTGATCGAGACCATCGGTCATTACAACGCCCAAACGAATCCTTCGACGATTGTGATCAACGAGGAGCGCGCCCGCAGTTGGCTCGCTCGCGGGGCTCAGCCGTCGAACACGGTTCGTAAGCTGCTGCGCATACAGGGGATTAGCCAATAGCCTTGTGTGCGGCATCGCGTTGCACGTGCAGCGCGATGGGTGCGACAGGCCGTTCAGGAAGTTGACGGGATGCCCTCCGAGGTTATGAGAGAGCTGTTGGAGTATCTGGCGCAGGGACTGGTCGACCGCCCGGAAGAGGTCTCGGTCGAGCAGTTCGAGGAGGAGGACGGCACAGTCGTGCTCGAGTTGTGCGTAGCCGACGAAGACTACGGTCAGGTGATCGGCCGGGGCGGGCGTACCGCTCACGCTCTGAGGACTGTCGTGAAGGCCGCCGCAGTGAACGAGAAGCGCCGCGTGCTCGTCGACATAGTCGATTGAGGCAGTCGCGTTGACCGCGACTGAGGATGATCGCTCGGTAGCCGGCGACGACGGGGACTCGCATTCGGTGTCGGCCGGCCGAGTTGGTCGCGCCCACGGTCTGGACGGGAGCTTCTATGTGACGGGCGCCCGTCCACGTCTGCTCACGCTCGGCACGGTGGTCACCGTGGCCGGCCGAGCTGCGAAGGTGGCAAGAAGGGCGGGGACCGACGAGCATCCGATCGTACGTCTCGAGGGAATCGAGAACCGGGGCGCGGCGGAGACGGTAAGAGGTCTGGAGCTCACGGTGGATCTTGCCAGAGCGCCCGCCCTCGAGGAGGGCGAGTGGTGGGCAAGCGAGCTTGAAGGCTGTGAGGTGGTTGACGGGGAGCAGCTCGTTGGGGTCGTCACTCGGCTTGTGGAGCTCCCTTCGTGTGAGGCGCTGGAAGTGCGTCTCGCTGTAGCGGACCACGCCGGCGACGCGGACCAAGCGCGAGAGTTGCTCGTGCCGATGGTAAGCGCAGCGATCCGCAAGGTGGACATTGCGCAGCGACGGATCGACGTGAACATGAGCTTTCTTGGGGATGCTCTGTGAGAGTGTGTGCGCTGTGTACATGGAGACTTCCCGGTCTTTACGGTGAGGCGTGATGGAGATCGATATCTTCACCCTGTTCCCAGAGTGGTTCGAGTGGTTTGGGGCGCAGCGCCACGTGCGCAATGTGCTCGAAAGCGGCTCACATTTGCGTTACGTGAACTTCCGTGAGCACACTTCTTTGAGTGGCGGGCAGGTTGATGACACGCCGTTCGGGGGCGGCGCCGGGATGGTGTTGCGTGTCGATGTGATGGACGCGGCGCTGCGCGAGCACTACGGGGTAGACGCGTCTCGCGTACGTAAGAGCAGGCGCGTGATCGCGCTGGCGCCGGGCGGACGAGTACTGGATGAGAGCTATGTCCAGGAGCTGGCCGCCGAGCCGGCGCTGACTTTGCTTTGTGGGCGCTACGAGGGCTTCGACGAGCGAATCATCGAGCATTTCGCCAGCGAGACACTGTCGGTCGGTCGCTACGTCCTCTCGGGCGGGGAGCCGGCGGCGATGGTCGTGTGCGATGCGGTTCTGCGCAAGCTCCCGGGCGCGCTTGGACACGTCGAGTCGGCGGTCGAGGAGTCATTCAGCGATGCGCTTGACGGAGATCCCGAGTACCCGCACTACACGCGGCCCGCCGAGTATCGCGGGTGGCGCGTGCCGGAGATCCTGCTCTCGGGTCACCACGAGCGCATTCGAGAGTGGCGGGTGCAGCAGAGCAAGTCCCGCGGGAAGGGGCGCTAGCCTCACCTGCGCCCTGGCGCGCGGGGTTCGCTACCATTCGCGGTCGCGTCGGCGAGGGAAGCGTTTTTTCGCTCACACGACGCCTTCTTACTTATGAGCACCGTTATCGAAAGCATCGAGCGTGCGCAACTGCGCCGCGTCCCCGACTTCGCGCCGGGCGATCGCGTGAAGGTGCATTTCCAGGTGATCGAGGGCACCCGCCGCCGCATCCAGGTTTTCGAGGGCGTCGTCATCAAGCGCCAGGGGCACGGTGCGCGCGAGACCTTCACGGTTCGCAAGCAGTCGTTCGGCATTGGGGTGGAGCGCATGTTCCCTGTGCACTCGCCAAAGATCGAGCGCATCGAGGTTGCGGCCAGGGGTGACGTGCGCCGCGCCAAGCTCTATTACCTGCGCGACCGCATCGGCAAGCGCGCGCGTGTCCGCGAGCGTCGCTACACCGGTCCCGAGCAGGCTGTGGAGTACGGCCTTCTGCATGAGCCTATGGACGAAGCCACTGACGCGGACGGCGCAACTGCGCAGGAGACCCTCTCAGAGGCTCAGGGCGCCGAGTCCGCGAATGGTCCCGAGACGACAACTGCTCTTGAGGATGGCCAAGACGAGTCCTCTGCAGCGGCTGCACCTGTGTCCGAGCCGGACGAGGGGGCTAGGGGCGAGAAGGAGGGCACGGTGGCCCAGGACGGCGTCGAGCAGGGCACCAGCGCATCGACGGCCGCCGCGGACGAGACCGATGTCCCCTCCGACGCCGGCGACGCTGGAGCCGGCGACCACACGGCGTGAAGGCCAACTCCCCCTCGGCGAAGGGCGTCGAGTCGAAGGGCGACCCCAAGTCGAAGACCAACTCGGTCGTCGAGTTGGTCGTGATAGTGCTGGTGGCGGTTGGCCTGGCGCTTGCAATACAGGCGTTCATCGTCAAGCCCTACCGGATTCCGAGCGGCTCGATGGAACCGACCTTGAAAATCGGTCAGCGCGTTCTCGTGAATCGTCTCGGCACGAACTTCAAAGGACCTCACGTGGGCGAGATCGTGGTATTTCATCCCCCGAAGGACGCCGAACAGCAGATCTGCGGTCCGGCGCCACACATGGTCACTCCCGGCGGCGCGGCCTGCTCGATGCCTGAGCCTGAAGAGGCGAGCGTGAACTTCATAAAGCGGGTCGTGGCAGGGCCGGGCGACACGCTCTACATAAAGGAAGGCCACGCGTATCTCAACGGAAAGCGCGAGAGCGATTCCTACATCAATCCTTGCGGCGGTGGCTCAGAGTGCAATTTTCCAACGCCAATCAAGATTCCCGCCGGCCATTGGTTCATGATGGGGGACAATCGTGGCGAGTCGGACGACAGCAGGTTCTGGGGACCAGTCCCCACGGGCTGGATCATCGGAGGGGCCTTTGCCACTTACTGGCCTCCCAACCGCATCGGCTTCCTCTAAGCCCAAGACCTCATCGAGGGCTCCTTACTCCAAGCGCGCCGCTCGACGTCGGTCGCGCTCTGGCTCGAGTGGACGGCGACTGTTTGCGTTTGACCGCCGGCTCGGGACGCGTTTTGTAGCGGGAGCCGACGAGGCTGGCCGCGGCTGTCTGGCGGGACCGCTTGTGGCAGCGGGTGTGCTGTTCGACTATGAGCGGCTCACCACACGCGAGCTGCGCGCTTTGGGGGCGCTCGATGACTCCAAGCAACACTCCGCGCTGGCGCGTGAGGAGCTATATCCGCTCGTGCTCTCGAGCGCCATGCGCGTCACGGTGGTGTCGCGTTGCGTGAGCGGGATCGACTCCTATGGCTTGCACAAGACGAACCTAGCTGCTTTGCGAGACGCGATACGCGGGGTCACAAGCGACGTCGAGGGGGAGGTCGAGTGCCTCCTCGATGGGTTCGCGGTGCCCGAGTTCGAGCGCCCTCAACGGGCGATCGTAAACGGCGACGCCACAAGCGCAGCGATTGCCGCAGCGTCGATTGTCGCGAAGGTAACGCGTGACCGCTACATGCACCATGCGGATGAGATGCATCCTGGTTGGAGCTTCGCCGAGCACGTTGGCTACTCCACGCCGGTTCACCGTGAAGCGATCGTGCGACAGGGAGTCTCGCCGCTTCACCGCATGTCCTTCCAGTCACAGGCCTACCAGCAGCTGGCGCTCTGAGTCTCTGAGTCGCTCGCTCGAGACATAAGAGCAAGCTCTGCTGACGAAGGCTTTGCTACCAAGCTCCCTCGAGATGGTCGAGGCGTAGGAGTCGATCGGTACCGTCGACGATCACGCCAACGGCGTCGAAGCGGACCCTGCTGGCTTTCGGACGTGCGTGGGTGCTCTCATAGAGCCATGCGCACGCCAGTCGTCTCAGGCGCGCGCACTGGCTGAACTTCAGCCACGCCAGTGGTTGGCTCTGCGGACAGAAACCTCTGCGAGGGATGCTGGCACGCCGTGTCTTGACCTCAGCGAACACGAGCTCGCGCCCGTTGAAGGCGATCAGGTCAATCTCGCCGTAGCGCGTTCTTACGTTACGCGCCACCAGCACGAATCCGAGGCGTCGGAAGTGGCTAACTGCGAGATCCTCGCCGAGCGTGCCTAGCGCACGGCGTCGGTCGCGGGGGGCCGGAGCGCCTGCTGGTGGGGGAGTCTCTGGGGGCATGCCTGAACCATAGGACAAAAAATGTGACGTAAAACACACAAATGTGCCACTTTTCCGTCGAGTGTGTTCGACGTCATCTCAAGACACGCCTGGCCGGCGGATATCCTGGCATGCGCTCAATCCGTCCGGTCTTGTGAACGACACTCCTGACAATCTCAGCGACTCCTCAGTCGCTCCCCCAGCCGCCTCCTCAGGTAACTCCGGCCCCGGTCGGCTCTCGCCGGGCATCGGCGGCATCGACGGCGTCAGCGGCTTCATGGGCATGCGCTGGGATAGCGCCAATACCGTTCGTCTTGACATTCGGCCTGAGCTGATCAACGCCGCAGGTCTGCTGTCGGGCGTCGTCACCTACGCGCTCGTCGACTATTGCATGGGCTCCACGCTGTGGCCACACACCAGCAAGGAGGAGCACATCGCGACGCTCAACATCTCGATCAACTACATCCAAACCGCCACCGAGGGCGAGCTTGTGTGCACTACAGAGCTCGACCGGCGCAACCGTACGAACGCGGTGCTGCGCAGCGAGGTGCGCCACGAGGATGGGCGACTGCTCGTGACCGCAATAGGCAGCTACGCGATCTTCCCCGCGCGCCGGCGCCCACGGAACTGACCCCAACGTAGTGCGCTAGCGGCCGCCGGAGAATCTCGAGTAACGCGTTCATATGTCGAGCTCAAACCACACCCCGCGCGCGCTAACGATCGCTGGCTCCGATTCGGGCGGCGGGGCGGGAATCCAGGCGGATCTAAAGGCTTTTGCCCGTTGTGGGGTTCACGGTATGAGTGCAATTACCGCAATCACGGTGCAGAACACGCTGGGCGTGAGCGCCGTGCATTTGATTGCGCCCGAAGTCATCCTGGCCCAGGTTCGCGCCGTTGTCACGGACATCGGTGTGGATGCCGTCAAGGTAGGGATGCTCGGTGACGCTACGGTCATCCGCGCTGTGGCCCAAGCACTCGAGGAGCTTCCCTCGGGAACCCCTGTCGTGGTCGACCCGGTGATGGTGGCTGAGTCAGGCGGCGAGCTGCTCGACCCCGACGCCGAGGGCGCCCTCGTCGCCGAAATCCTGCCGCGCGCGACGATCCTCACGCCAAACGCTCCCGAGGCACGCGCGCTCGCTCGTCACGCCTCCCCCTCCACGCATAGGACCACGGGGGCAGGCATCTCGACCACAAGCGAACACGGACCCGACGCGTGGTCCCGAGGCGATGTCGCCGACGGGGAGGAGGCTGAGGCGGCTGCGCTTGCCCGTGCCGTGCTTTCGCTCGGTCCCGACATCGTCGTGCTAACCGGTGGACATCGCACGCAGGCCGTCGACCTGTTCCTCGACTCCAGCGCCCCGGAGCAGATCGTGAGCATCCCTGGAGCGCGCCACCAGGATGGCGCTGCGCACGGCTCCGGATGCACTCATTCCTCGGTGCTAGCGGCGCAGCTAGCGCTCGGGCGGGCTCCGCTGCAGGCAGCCTTCGCGGCTCGCGCCCTTGCCGGCGCCGCGGTCGCGGGCGGATTGCGAGATGTGGGTGAGGGCGCCGGCCCGGTTGATGTGATCGGACTCGCGCGTCTGCGTCCCCATTAGGTCGGCTAGGACGCGTTTGGCATAATCGCGAAGCATGAGGTTGCTGCGCGTCAAGCCTGGTCATGGCGATGTTGTGCTTGCAGAGGGAGATGTCTCAGTGCCCGAGCAACACGCCCAGCTTCTCGAGGCTTTTCGCCGCGAACTACGGGCGGGGATGTGGGCGGCGGTTCCCACCTCAACCGGAGCGGGACGTCGTGAAGCCGAGCTCGTCCGTAGCTTTGAGGAGATCCCCGCGGATGCTGAGCGCGTGATCTTCTTCCCCCGCGCCGCGGGAGGCTGCTGATGGCCGGTAGGGCTGGCACGGTCGAGCATGCCTGCGCTATGGCGCGGGCAAAGTCCTAGCGTCACAATGCCACTAGCGTTCGGGACAGCTGCGATCGTGTTGATGGCGTTGCTGTCTGTGCTGGTACTGCAGCACCTGCAGCAGTCACTGCTGCCAAGGCTTCGCGCGGTCCTCGCCCGCGTTCGTCGCCAACCGCGGCTCGTGCTCGTCGAGAGCTACGACCCCGGGCGTGAGCTGCGCGCCGAGCAGCGCGCCCGTCTGTTGCTGCGCTCGTGCGTAAACGAGGAGGAGTGGGCCATGTACTGCGAGCTTGGCTTCCTGCGTGTTCGAGGCACGCTCGGCGAGCGCCCATACGCTTACCTCATCTATCCCCACAAGCCGATCCTCGCCTATGTTCCGGGCACGGATCTAGTCCTCGGCGAGTACTGCGTCGAGTTCCCCGACCAGACACGTCCATATGGCAGCGCACGGCTTCCGGACTCTGACGACGTGCTTGCCAAGTGGATTGCGCTTACGGCTGAGGAGCGCTCGCTGATCGAGCAGGCCAACATGCATCTCCCAGGACGTCAGATTCGAGTGGTCAAGGCCCGTCGTGATCTCGTGCGCCTGGCGGGCTGGGAGCGCGAGCGCACGCACGCCCATCTACGAGCCCCACGGCGCGTCGGTAGTGTTCCGGCGCGGTGAGCACACCTATCTCATTTGACGTCAAGCACCGTTCGCGCGCCCTCATAGAGGGCCCGGAGCGCGCCGCTGCGCGGGCCTACCTGCACGGGATTGGCTACACCGCGGAGGATCTCGCCAAGCCGATCGTGGGCGTCGCCCACTCGTGGATCGAGACGATGCCGTGCAACTTCAACAACCGCGTGCTTGCTGCGAAGGTCAAGGAGGGCGTCCGCGCAGCTGGCGGCACGCCGATGGAGCTCAACACGATTGCGATCTCCGACGGCATCACGATGGGAACCTCCGGGATGCGCGCCTCGCTGGTCTCACGCGAGCTGATCGCCGATTCGATCGAGCTCGTCGCCTCCGCCCACCACTTCGACGCGCTTGTCGTCATATCCGGCTGCGACAAGACGATTCCCGGCGCCGTGATGGCGCTCGCCCGCCTGGACATCCCTGGGCTGATGCTCTACGGAGGCTCGATTCGCCCCGGACGCTACAAAGGGGAGGACGTCACCATCCAGCAGGTTTTCGAGGCGGTCGGGGCATATGCCGCTGGCAAGATCTCAGAGGCCGAGCTGCATGAGCTCGAGGAGGCGGCCTCCCCGGGCGCAGGCGCCTGTGGCGGGCAGTTCACCGCCAACACAATGGCGATGGCCTTCGAGGTGCTCGGCATCTCACCCGCAGGCTCCTCGATGGTTCCCGCCGAGGATGGGCACAAGCTGCAGGTTGCGGTTCAGTGCGGTGAACTGGTGATGGATGTTCTGCGCAGAGGACTGCTTCCGAGCGAAGTGATCACCAAGCACGCGCTCGAGAACGCAATCGCCGCAGTCGCCACAAGCGGCGGTTCCACCAACGGCGTCCTGCATCTGCTCGCGGTCGCCCGCGAAATGGGCGTTCCGCTGTCGATCGACGAGTTCGACGGCATCTCCGACGCCACGCCCCTGTTGTGTGACCTGCAACCCGGTGGCCAATACGTTGCAACCGACCTCTATGAGGCTGGCGGCGTGCCGTTGGTCGTGCGCCGCCTGCAGGAAGCGGGCGTCCTGCGCCCTGAGGCGATCACAGTCACCGGGCGCACAATCGCCGAGCACGCAGAGCAAGCCGAGGAAACACCGGGACAGCGCGTGGTACGCCCACTCTCAGATCCGCTCAAGCCCACCGGCGGATTCGCGATCCTGCGTGGCAATGTCGCCCCCGACGGGTGCGTCGTTAAGCTTGCCGGTCACGAGCGTCGCCTTCACGTCGGTCCGGCGCGGGTGTTCGACGGCGAGGAGGCCGCTATGGCGGCCGTGCTCGCCGGTGAGATCTCCGCCGGCGACGTCGTAGTGATCCGCGGCGAGGGCCCTGCAGGTGGTCCCGGCATGCGAGAGATGCTTGCCGTCACCGCCGCCATCGTCGGAGAGGGCCTGGGGGAGAGCGTTGCGTTGATCACCGACGGGCGCTTCTCAGGCGCCACTCACGGTTTCATGGCCGCCCACATCGCTCCCGAGGCGGTCCGGGGCGGTCCAATCGGCGCACTCGCGGACGGCGATGAGATCAAGATCGACGTCGAAGCCCGCAGGATCGACGTGGCTCTGTCAGACGCGCAGATCGCCGAGCGCCTGTCGGCCTATGCTCAGCCGCCGCGCGCCGACGAGCACATTGACGTGGCCATTCGCAAGTACGCCAAGCTCGTCGGCTCGGCTGCTGAGGGCGCCGTCACGATCTGATTGGGGCCGCGTGCTCGCTGTCAAGCAAGAGCGCGAGCCGTTGTCCTACTCGCTGAGGAAACTCTCGAGCAGCTCGTTGAACGCTGCCGGGCGCTCGAGCATCGCCATGTGGCCAGTGTCCTTGAAGAGGACCTTGCGCGAGCCCGGGATCAGTTCCTCAAAGACGCCCGCATCGCGCACCGGGATCACCTTGTCTTCCTCGCCCCACACGATCATGGTTGGGCACGCAATCTCCGCAAGACGCTGTCTGATCGGGTAGTCGAGGTTTGCCTGGAGCGCCTGCATGAAGCCGGGCTTGCCCGCGCCGCGCAGCTGCTCGGCCGCCAGCGCCGGATTCAGGCGGCTGGGGTGGCGGGTTACGAGACCCAACGCCGCATTGCGCAGTCCCGGATAGCGCACGACTGCGTCTGAGTGGGCAGCCACCCAGGTCGTGTAGGCCGCCAAGACACGCTCCACCCTGCGCAATGTGGGCACAACCCGCTGCACGTCACGTCGCCCATTTGTGCTGATCCCGGCCGCTGAGACGAGCACGAGACGCTCAACTCGCTCGGGGAACGCGATCGCGAGCTCTGCCGAGATGAATCCTCCCATCGAGTTGCCCACGAGCGTGGCCGCGCTGACGCCGAGTATCCCGAGCAGCTCGTCGAGAATGCGACCGTAGCTCGAGATCGTGATCTCCTCGGCTGGCATGGGCGAATGCCCGAACCCAGGCAGGTCCATCGCGATTACACGATTGTTGGCAAAGACAGGCAGCTGCTCCAACCAGTTCGGCCAGGACCCCGACAGGCCATGCACGAACACGAGCGCCGGACCCTCACCCAAATCGATGACGTTCACAGGTTTTCCTGCCACCTGCACCCAGCGTTGGTGCTCGCGCCAGTCCACATCCAGCCAGGCCGAGCGTCCCACCGCTCCATACGGCTGAGCGGAGTCGATGCGGGGGGGACTGGCAACGCCGCTCATCTCCCAATAATCTACCTGACTCATGCGTATCGCCATCGACGTCGACTCCACGCTCCACCACTACTGGGATGTGCTATCTGAGATCTCCCAGCGTCGCTTCGGCGTCGAGCTGCCCTACGAGGAGCAGTTCACGTGGGGCATCACCCGGCTGCGCCCCGACCAGCTTGCACTGTGCGTCGAGGAGAGCCACGGCGACGAGCTGATCC
>JBAPMC010000152.1:0-2397 GCA_049278415.1 Solirubrobacteraceae bacterium | reverse complement strand
GCGTTGGCGATCCACCGGCGTGCGCCGGGCAGTGCGTCCGGCCGGTCAACGAGCAGGGCGCCCGCGGGCCGTCCGCCGCGGGTGATCCAGGCCGCGAACGGCTTGCCGGCCGCGGGGTCGCCGTGGTAGTCGATCTTGCAGTCCGGTGGAGCGTTCCCCACGAGTTGGATGCGGTGCCCGTGCTGGTCGCTCCAGAACATGGACGGCCCCGGCGGCGTCGGTTCAAGGCCAATGATCGTGCGAGCGACTGTCGCGCCCTGTCGGGCGGCGGCCTCCCAGTGCTGGGTGGGTACTCGCTTGCCCAGGTAGGGATCGGGGAAGCAGGCAGCGTCACCGGCGGCATAGACATGGGGGAATATGGTGCGCCCACCGGGGTCGGTAGGTATCGGGCCAGCTCCGAAGCTGCTTGCGGGGAGCCATCCGGTTGCGGGTGTGGTGCCGGCGGCGACGAGCACGGTGTCGGCACCAATCGTGGTCCCGTCGCTCAGCTCAAGCCGCGCGGTGTCTCCGCGCAGGGCCACGCGCTCGACGGTCGTGGCGAGACGAACGTCGATTCCGTGTTCCCGGTGCAGTCCGGCGATCCAGAGGCCAAGCGTCGGCGGCAGCGCACGCGCCAGTGGCGTGGCGGTGGCCTCGATCAGCGTCACGTCGAGTCCGAGCGCGCGTGCGGAGGCGGCGACCTCCATGCCGACGAGCCCCGAACCGAGGACGGCGAGTCGCTCCCCGCCTTCTCGCAGCACTGCCCGCAGCGCCAGCGCATCGGCGTGGTTCCGCAGCTCGTGCACCGTCCCACCGAGCGCGACCCCGGGTAGCCGACGTGGCCGGCTACCCGTTGCGATCACGAGTCGCCGATAGCGCAGGCTGCCGCCTCGATGCGCTCCATGACTTGCCTGCAACGTGACGGTCCGCTCGACGAGGTCGAGCGCCTGTGCGGCGACGCCGAGCAGCAGCCCCACGTCGTGCTCGGCGTACCACGCGTCCGGGCGGAATGCGAGCTTTGCCGGCTCGCCCCTGTCGGTGAGTACCGCCTTGGAGAGTGGGGGGCGATCGTAGGGAGCGAGGGGCTCCTCGCAGAGCATGACGATCCGTCGGTCGTATCCGAGGCGGCGTAGCGTCTCGCAGCAACGCTGCGCGGCGAGGCCCCCACCGGCGATCAGGACATCGGCGTCGGGACGCCTCATGTTCCCTCCTCCGCTAGCGCCGCACGCCGTCGGGCTGCGGCTGTGCTCCTCGCGCCGCGTCGAGCATCCCGGTGGCGGCCCTGCACGAGGCGCAGCACTGTCAGGTAGACGATCGGGATCGCTGGGACCAGCACGAGGGCACGCAGCCACTGTGTCCCGGCGTCGCTGCCGGCCCCGAGCGTGTGAACCACACCCAGCACCCACACGAGCGCCGTGGCGCGATGTAGCCTGCGCCACAGCTTTACTCCGATCCGCCGCCGCGCGTAAAAGCTCAAACCGAGCAGCGCCGCGAGGTAGCCCGCGAGGATGCCGAGGCCGGTGAACACAGGCCGGTAGGTCATCGCGAAGGGGATCGTCACGCCACTCAGACCGGGACGCAACCAGGGGTCACCCAGCAGCGCCAACCCGTGGACCGCGATCGCCGCGAGGCCCACGAGCGCGACGTGCTCGTGTAGGCGCATGAGGGTACGCCCGACGCCGGGTCGGCGCAACAGCCGCGTGGACATGCTCAGTCCAAGCAGCACCGCGATCGTCACGAGGCCAAGCGCGACGATGCCCGACGCGCGAGCGACGAGCCACCAGAGGTATGGCGTGGGGTCCTTCGTCGCCATCACGCCGCGCTTCCAGAAAGCGTCAGTAGGCCACGTGGCCCGTCCAGTGGGCCGATCTCCTCGACGTCGCCGTCGTCGTGGACGACGAGGCCGCCGTGTTCGGCAAGCACGCGCCTGGCTCCCAGCGGCCCGAGCAACAGGGCCGCCTTGGAGAGTGTCTCGGCCTCAAGCGCGGTGGGGGCGAGTGCGGTGACTCCGATCAACCCTGTCCAGGCCGGCAGACCGCTCGCGGGGTCGAGCAGGTGGTGGGCGAAGCCTCCTTTCGTATCCGCCCACACACGCACGTTCAACCCCGAGGTCGCGACACCGCCCGCAGCGACTCGTACGGTGCGGATCGTCTCGCCGGTCAGAGGATGCTCGATCTCGACCTCGTAGGGCTCGAGCTGCACACCGACGCCCCCGATCGCAATGTCGCCGCCGCAGTCCACCACGAAGCGGGTGTATTGGCGCAAGCGGTACGCGACGGCGTCCGCGCACAATCCCTTGCCGGTACCGCCGGTGTCGAGCTTGATGCCTGCGGGTCGACGAATCGTGGCGTTGCGGTCGTCGACGGATATTTCTCGCCAGTGCTGCGCTGGGTGCGCTCGGGCTGGTCGGCGCGGGGG
>JBAPMC010000151.1:0-1931 GCA_049278415.1 Solirubrobacteraceae bacterium | reverse complement strand
ACTACTAGTACTACCCCCACATCTGGAATGTATGTGCACAAACTACAGGACCTCCTGCGGCGCAACGGAGCCAAAGCCAGCATCCCAGTCGAAGACGCGGCAATCCAGACCATCGAGCACTGATCCGGATCTGTGGGGCGGGGAATGTGCTCCGTGAGTGAGTGGCCCTATTCCGCAAGTTTCGCGAACTTCGCGACTTCGGCCAGCGTGAATTCAAGCGGTGCGCCCGCTGGCAACTTTCGCGTACCCCCGGCATGCACAGAGCGGACCCCGGCAAGCTACGCCAAACCGCGAAACGGGTTCTCGACGTAAACCGTGCCGATCCGCTGGCCTTCGTTCAAGTCCTCGCTCAACAAACGCTCACACCCTGCGCGGCTGGCTGCCGCGACCACCAGACCATCCCAATAGGAAAGCTGCGCGGAGCGGCTGAGCTGGATCGCACTCTTGACCAGTGTGGTGTCGGTCGAAACTACGGACAGTGAGGCCAGCCAGTCGATCGCCTCGCCCGCAAGGCCTGGGTCGAGCGGTCGTGCAAGCTTGCGCGTGACCGTGACATAGAACTCGCTGAGCACTTGCGTGCTGAGAACGAGCTCGCCCAGGTCGCTGCTCTTGAGCGTCTCGCTAGCGCGCTGTTGCTTGGAAGGCTCGTCGTGGTCGAAGAGGTAGACGAGGACGTTGGTGTCCAGGAACGTGCTAGCGCTCATGGAGCCCGTCGCGCGTCCAAGTGCGACCGGCGGGCCCGCTGCCGGATTTGCTGCGCCGCGCGAGCGCGAGAACCGCACGAAGACCATCCTGCGGTGGGGCCTGGCCGGCGAGGTCTTCCAAGTAGTCGCGGACCAGCGCGTTGACCGAAGTATCCTTTTCAAGCGCGCGGATACGCGCCCGCTTGAGCAGGCCCTCATCGATCGAGACGGTCAGATTAGTCATGTCCACCTAACTCGTGTAGCACGGATTCAGCGTAGCACGATCATATCGCCGAACTCCCGGGGCGTCCAGCTGGCCCATTCGCTAAGCGCCCATGCGCTGGGCCACCGAGCGTCCCGGGGAACTTCTCGAGCGTCCCATCCCGCACGACCGCGAGGGCAGTTTGGAGATCTGCGTATGGCTTGCTACCCACTGCGTTGCGCTGTGACAAGTGCAGCGACCGTGCTCGCCCGGATTGGACGCCCCAGGCGCTCGTTGAGATCGTGAGTCTCGTTCATGAGGGCGTCACGCTGGTCGGGTGAGAGTTGTGCCCAGAATGACATCGTGCCTAGCAGGGCGCCCAGCTCACCGGCGGTGTGCTCGATCAGGGTTGGCACGGTTGCGAGCTGTAGATCCTCGAAGAGATCGGCTGCATAGTCACGTCCTATGTCGTAGCTCCCCAGCCAGCCCCAGGCGTCCGCGACGTTCCGGCGGCGCTCCTGCACGCCAGCAATCGTGCAATCAAGATCTCGGCAGTTGGGCCAGGTCGCGGCGATCTCCCACGCCTGCCTGCGCAGGGCCGACAGTAGAGCCTCCTGATCATCGACGCTGCGCTGCTCCTGAAGGCCGAAGTACTGGATCAGGGCGAGCGTCCCGCCCGGAGTGAGCGCGTCGGCGATCTTTCGCCAGCTTAGATCAGGGTCAACCCAGTGGATTGCGGATGCCGAGAACACCGCCTCGTAGCTGTCGCGGGGCAGCTGCATGTCCTCAAGCCGCGCGTGGATGAACTCCACATCTCCCGCATCTTTTAGGTTCTCCCTGGCGACACGGATCAGTTGATCTCCCGGCTCGAGTGCGGTCACGCGCAGCCCTCGCACGAGGAGACTGCGCGTCAGCTGACCGGTCCCGCACCCGATCTCAAGCACCCGGTCGCCATCCCTGATACCTGCCACCTCGCATGCCTGGTCGACGAGCGCATCGGGGTATGTTGGGCGATTGCGGTCGTACTCGACCGCAATCTCGTTGAA
>JBAPMC010000150.1:0-2747 GCA_049278415.1 Solirubrobacteraceae bacterium | reverse complement strand
GCTAATTTGCGTGTCGTGTCGCCGCTCAGACTAGTTTCCAGTTTGGGGTCGACTTTCCAGTCGCGATCGAAGCATATGTCCGGACCAAGCAGGCTCAGGTCACATGAAGCCAGGTGCTCGTCGGTGTCGCATTCTGATCTACAGTGCAGCGATGCGTGACGCGCTATTCGGTCTCTTGGGCGCGTGTATCGGCGCGGGCGCGACTGCAGGCGTTGCCTTGTGGGGCAGACGTGATTAGCGACGACAGCAAGCTCGCACCGTCGCGCGGCTGCTGCTCGGGGAGGCAGCCGCCCTGCGTGCGGACCTCAGCCGGTGCCGAAGCGAGCAACGTGTCTTGCCCGATGCTGCGGATCGGGCGTGCCTTCTCCTGGACTGCTGGCGAGAGCGTCCCGAGGAGCTCTCGGAACTACCCGTCGAGACATGGCGCTACCTGACTATGTGGGTTCACGCCGCACACATGGCGGCCAGCGACGTCGATCGCGTTTCGAACGAAGGCTGGAGTCAAGCGACCGGGCAGGTATATGAGGAGCTCGAGTTGCTGCTCGGGCAAGCAGAGGACCTCCTTGGACTTGCAGCCGGGCAGAGACCCGAGGCTAACCGTGATCGTCGCGCTCTGCCTCGAATCTGACAATAGAGGCGCCGTGTAGAGATCGTCGAGCGTCCATGACGCGGGGGGCACTCCCCGATAGGCAGAGCATTTCTCAGCGTCTGTAATGGCAACGACAGCCGGAAAATAGGGCGCGAATTTGGAAACTGTGACTGGAAACTACCTTCCACTTTGGAAAGTGGCATGGGCGGCAACATGTCGGCCTGTTCAGCGGCGCACGGCGACGTGGATGGTGGCGCTTTCGTGGCTCGTGAATGGGTAGCTGCCGTTGCGCACGGCGATCGCGCGGAACGCCCACCTCGTGCCTGGTTCCAACGTGAAGGCGTAGCGGTACTTCCACTTTCCGCGGCTATTGGTGTCCACGAGCTGTAGCTCGCGCCACCGGCCGCCGTACTGGATCTGCACCTGGACTTCCTCTCCACCGGGAGGGATGTAGCCGCCGGTGAGCTGCCCGGAGAAGGTGAAGAACTGGCCGAGGCGAACGTGCCGGGGGGCGTGGATCGAGATGGTTGCAGGGACGTTCTCGTGAAAGTCGAGCGTCGCCGCAGGCACTACGTCGAGTGTGTGCGAATAGAACGCGACTCGCAGCAACCTGGATGGGCCGGCGGATGCCTTCAGCGACCACGACCCGTCGGCACTCGTGGTCGCCATCGCCACCTGGGTCGCGGTGGCGGAGCCGCCGATCTGCTGCAGGAGCTTGACCTGCGCGTCCTTGATCGGGGTGCCCGTCACGCTCGCCAGGCGGCCGGTGAGCGTGACGGTCGAGCGCTTCAGTCCTTTGTTGAAGGATCGCGCCTCGCCTGGGGTTGCGGTGAGGTTGGCGGCTTCGACGCACGGCGTCCCGTTACACGGGCCGCGTTCGGGCGCGGCTGCCACGGTGGACGGCGGGCTCAGCGGCGCGGGCGGGCGGGCGGCGAATTGGATCGTCTTGTCGAAGACGATCGAGCGGTTGCCGGCGGCATCTTCGACATCGACTTCGACCCGGTGCTGGCCTTCAGGGATGGAGCTTGTCGGCGCTTCGGCGCGGACAGCAGTTTCCGCCGGGCAGGGCTGTGAGCCGTGGAAGAGCAGCGCGCCATCGTAGGTGCCGTGCGGGGCGCAGAACCCGCCGTTGAGGTTCGGGGTCGCGGAGTACACCTGTGTCCCGTCGATCAGGACGCTGACTCGGTAGATGCCTGTGCCGTTCTTCTCGTGCGCGGTGAGGGTGAGGGCTGCGTTGCCGCTCACCGGGCTTTCGGTGAGCGACCCGGCGACGCTCGATGCTTCCGGTGTCGCTTCGTTTCGCACGAGCAGCGTGGAGCTTGTGATCTGAAGTTCAGCGTTGGTGGCCAAGGTTGAGCAGAAGCCGCTGCTGTGCGATTCGGTGCATTGGGCGGCGGCCATCAGCTCCGTGGCCCCGGCGGGCACGGACACTTCGAAGTTCCGCCAGCTCTTACATAGTTCCGCGGCGATGCAGAAGATGAGGTATTGCGGCGACGTTCCCGGCACCTCGATAAACGCCTGGCCTTCGGGGGACATGATGCCGCCGCGGATGACGCCAGCTTCGATCACCCCCGGAGGCCGCAGGAGCAACGCCGGTCCCGATCCTGGGCTGTCGTCCACCGAGCCTTGGTCGCGCAGCGTCAAGGCGCCGCCGGGTTCGCCGCAGGTCGAGTACGCCCCTTCGGTGATCGGATAGGTGCCCTCCTGCACTGCCTGCCAGTCACCTTCAGCGGCGAATTCGCTGCCTTCGCGGCACGAGGTGAATGCCATGTAGTGGGGCTTCGGCGACGGGGTTGGTTCAGCACCCCACGCGACACCAGGAAGCAGCAGAGCCGTGGTGGTCGCGATGAGCGCGATCAGCCGCCTGGCGGCTCGGGAACGGGTCGGGGTGCTGATCATGCTCGGAGTCCTTTCCAGTGCTGTGGTCGCATCGGTTCTCAGCGGCCGAGATAGTTGAGGCTTCCGCCTCCGGTCGGTGTCGACGGCGTCGAGGACTGGCCTTCGCCCTGTGCCGATTCGCTGCTTGTAGATGTGCTCGCCGCTCTCGCCGTCGCCGCCGTGGTGGTGGTGGCGGCGGGTGAGCCGCCGATCGCGAGATATCCAAGGCCGCGGCTCGGTGGCCGCGAGCGTCGCGGCCGATCCGTGGTCCGCACGGTGC